>JAZNZT010000041.1:0-19109 GCA_045595075.1 Faecousia sp. | reverse complement strand
GCCCCGACAAGTTACCAGCCCGGCGGCTGTTTGCACATCGTAAAAGCCGCTGAGGGAACGGACGATCCGACCTGTTACTGTTTTCATCATTGTGCGTCAAAGACCACCTTTTCTGACCAAAGCTGCTTCTCAGCATCATTGACAAAAATGTCATAATACTGAGTACCGCTGCCTTCAAGCTCCACAGAGATCTCTTTTGTTCCGGGCAGGACCTCTTCCGTATGAACAACTGTATCCCCAAGCTTAATGGTCAGCTTGTAAGTCTGGTTTTCCTGTATCTTTGCCAAATCAAACACATGTGTCTTTTTAACAAGGGTAGGCTGGGTCTCCTGAGGACCGTTGGAGATATACAGCACGATCTCCACATCCACGGCAGCCAAAGTATCCGGCTCTATGGATTGCTCCACCACCGTATTTTCCTCCTTGTCGCTGTCAACCCGTTCATAGCGATAATTATCAAATCCATCGCTTTTAAGAATATTGATAGCTGCATCCAGACTAAATCCTCTTACATCCCGGACTTTTGCGGTTTGCGGTCCCTTACTGATGTAAAGTATTACTTTTTGTCCGGTCACAAGGTCTTCGCCGGCAGCAGGATCTGTCCGAATTACGCGGCCCGCAGAAACGACAGAGTCATAAACTTCCTCAACAGAAATATCAAGATCCATCTCCTGATTGTTCAGCGTCTTGATCGCCGACTCCCGGTTCTCGTTTGCAACTTCCGGCATCTGCGCCGTCTTTACATCCGGTCCTTTGCTCACATAAAGCACGATCACCTGACCGGCAGTCAGCTCTGTGCCGGCAACCGGCTCTGTACGGGTAACATTACCCTTAGCGACAGAATCATGAAATTCCTCTTTGATCGTAACCTGCAGATTGGTGCTGCTGAAGCTACTTTTAACATTTTCTGCACTCTGTCCTACTACATTAGGCATCTGGGATGCTTTCGGCTCCGGTCCTTTGCTCACAGTCACAAAAATGGTGACACCCTTGGCAACCATATCTCCTGCCTCTGGATTTTGCCGCAGGATCAAACCCTCTTCCACAGTATCATCGTACACGGTTTCTAAAAGCTTGATCTTAAAACCGGAAGGATCGGCCAGCGTGGCATATTCCTTTCCAAGAAGATTAGGGACCTCCTGGAGGGGATCCTTGCCGGAAAATGCGTCGCCGCTGAACAGGATCACAAGGAAGATCACGATGGCAACCACCATTGCCAGAGAACAGGCTATAATAGCAATTGTTGCCGTTCTCCCGTTTCGCTCCTCAGCATTCTCTTTCTTACGGGGCGGCGCTTTTTCACCGGACGCATCCGATTTTCTCTGGGACGCAGATTTTCTGTTTTGCTGCTCATTTCTTCTGGCGATCCGTTCGGCAGTAGTTCTGGCAGCCAGAGAATTTTCTTCTTCGGGTTTGCGCTGCAGTCTGGTCACTTCGTCCAGCGGAGGCGCATTATAATCAAACAGTGTTGACGGGTCCTTGCGGAATTCGTCCATATCATGGAGCATATCTGCCGCGGAGGAATACCGATCCTCAATGGCATGCGCCATGGCTTTCATGATGATCTGCTCAAGACCGCCGGGAATATTAGGATTCAGGATCGAGGGCATGATCGCACCGCCGTTGATATGCTGGATCGCCACGGCAACAGGAGATTCCCCGTCATAAGGCGGTCTGCCGCTCATCATCTCATACATTACAACGCCAAGAGAGTAGATGTCCGAGCGGTTATCCACTCTGCCACCCTTTGCCTGCTCCGGAGAGATGTAATGAACAGAGCCCAGCGCTTCTTTGGTCAGGGTATTCCCCTTGGACATAAGCCGGGCAATACCAAAGTCAGCCACCTTTACAGAGCCGTTTTTCAGAACCATCACATTATGGGGTTTGATATCTCTGTGGACAACCCCCCGGCTATGGGCATGCTCCAGCGCCTTAGCGATCTGAATCGCAAAGTGAAGGGTTTCTTTCCAGTTCAAAACGCCCTTCTTCTTCATGTACTGCTTCAGTGAAATACCGTCGATCAGTTCCATGACAATATAGTCTGCCTCATCAGAGGAAGACACATCGTACACCGACACGATATTGGGATGGCTGAGCATTGCAACAGCCTGACTTTCCGCATGAAAACGGCGGCGAAACTCCTCGTCCTGGAGGTAATCGTCTTTCAGTATTTTGATCGCTACCAACCGATTCAAACGGTGGCAGCGGGCTTTATAAACAACGGCCATACCCCCGGTACCGATGACCTCAAGGATCTCGTACCGGTTGTCCAGCAGCCGACCTATGTATTTATCCATCATTCGGAAACTCCTTTCGCGGCATTTCTCATATCTGAATTAAGACACAAGTTACATTGTCTGGCGCGCCGCGGTTTTTGGCAATGTTCAGCAGTCGTTCGCATCCACTTTTTTTATGAATGCCATGGACTATCTCAAAAAGGATCTCTTGGTCATCCAGCATATTGGACAGACCGTCGGTGCAAAGCAGGAGGCAGTCTCCTGTTTCCACCTTTTTATGGAAAATATCACATTCCACCACCGGCTCTGTACCGATAGCCCGGGTAATCAGGTTCTTACCGGGATAGGTTCTTGCCCGTTCCGGTGTCAGCTCTCCCCTGCTGACCATCATCTGTACAAGAGAATGGTCTGTGGTGATCCGCCGGATCCCATCTGTGTTAATACTGTATGCCCGGCTGTCGCCTACATTGATCACTGTTGCCTGTTTCCCTTGGATCAGAACTGCCACCATTGTAGTTCCCATGCCGGTAAACTCTTCAAATTGCTGCGCCTGGTCATAAACTGTGAAGTTTGCCAGTTTGACGGCGCCTTTTAGTATCTGGTCAATTTTTTCGGGATCCATACCGGATATCCAGTTTCGTTTGATCTCCTGAACAAACACATCTACCGCAAGGGTGCTGGCCACATTTCCGGATTTCGCGCCACCCATGCCATCACACACCACGCAAAGCAGCGCGTTTTTATCCAGTGTTTCCATCTGGAAAGCATCCTGGTTCTGGGTCCTTGTACATCCCGGGTCTGTTATGCCCCAATACTGCATACAGCATCACTCCTTTCCCTTAGTCTGGGTTCTTGTTTAGTCTGAGTTCTCTTTTGTATATTTTCTGCGCAGCTGACCGCAGGAAGCGTCGATATCGCTTCCCAATGTGCGGCGTACTGTGGCGGGGATCCCGCCATCCTCCAGTATCTTCTGGAATCGCATCACTGCCTGCCGGGTACTTGGCTTAAGAGGACTTTCCTCCACATGATTCAAAGGAATCAGATTCATGTGAGCAGGTAGTCCCTTCAGCCGTTTCAGTAATGTTTTTGCATCTTCCTCTGTGTCATTGACACCATTGATCATAGCATACTCAAAAGAGATCCTCCGGCCTGTGGTGTCATAATATCTGCGGCATGCCTGCAAAAGCGCATCCGTGGGATACGCCCTGTTCACCGGCATGATCCCGTTCCGGATCTCGTCGGTGGGCGCATGCAAAGAGACGGACAGAGTGATCTGCAGTTTTTTCTCTGCCAGCGCATCGATCTGAGGCACGATCCCGCAGGTAGACAGGCTGATATGACGCATGGAGATATTCATCCCCTCCGGACTGTTCACAAGCTCCAGAAACCGCAGAACGTTTTCCAGATTATCCAGCGGCTCTCCGATTCCCATCAGAACAATATGAGAAACTGGAAGGCCGGAATCCACCTGGGTAAACAAGACCTGGTCCAGCATCTCATAGGGTTCAAGTTTACGGACAAGTCCCCCGAGGGTAGACGCGCAAAAGGCGCATCCCATACGACAACCTACTTCTGTGGAAATACAAACAGAGTTGCCGTAATGGTAACGCATAAGTACTGTTTCCACGCAGTTGCCGTCGGCAAGCCGCCAAAGGTATTTTATCGTTCCGTCCTTTTGGGATTCCTGCCTCCGGACCACATCCGGCGGGCAAATAGGATACTGTTCCTGCAGAGTATTCCGCAGATTCTGAGGAAGATTGGTCATCTCCTCATAGCTTCTGACACCTTTATGAAGCCAGGTGTAAACCTGCTTTGCACGAAAGGCCGGCTGTCCCATCTGCTTTAAAAGTTCTGTAAGCTCTGCCAGAGTCATGGATTTCAAATGGCTTTTCATGTTCTCCTCCGCAGACGGCAGATGAAGAATCCGTCTGTGTCATATTCCCCCGGTACAAGTATCAGCATACCGGAGTGATCTTCCGGAAAGACTGCAGGCAATGGCAGCGCTTCCATGTAGAAATCATTGTTTTCACGTAAAAACCGTTCTACAACGCTCTCATTCTCATCCCGCGCCAAAGTACAGGTGGAATAGATCAATGTTCCGCCGGGTTTTACATACTGTGCCTGCTGCTTCAGGATCTTCAGCTGCAGGTCGGGAAGTTCTTTCATGGTATCCGGGTCTTTATAGCGAATATCCGGTTTTTTCCGGATAATGCCGTATCCGGAGCAAGGCACATCGGCAATTACGATATCCATGCTCTCCTGCCACCCGTCATGTTCCCGGGTAGTATCTTGAAGAAACACAGAGATATTGTTAAGACCCAGCCGGCTTGCGCCGTTTTGGATCAGTTCTGTCTTATGGGGATGAACATCGCAGGAAAAAATGCTTCCTGTTCCGTTCATTGCGATCGCCGCAGCGAAGCTTTTGCCGCCGGGGGCGGCGCAGCAGTCCAACACCTGTGCATTTTCCGGAATCCCGGCGCAAAGTACACTTAGGCGCGCCGCCGCATCCTGAACATAGAACTTTCCTTCCCGGAACGCATCCACCTGTTCTAGGTTGCCGATACCGGAAAGGGTCAGACAATCGGGCATCCATTTATGAGGCTGAGATGCGATTCCTGCTTCCTCCAATTCCCGCGCCAGCTTTTCCGCAGTCGTACGCAAGGTGTTGACCTGTATCACAGTTTCAGGAATGCCATTATTGGCTTGTAGCATTCTCTCCAGCCGGTCTGTGTCCACATAATCGGAGAGCTTGTCGATCAGCTTTTGCGGATGGCTGTACCGGTCCGCCAGAGTTTTCGGCTCTGTTCGCTGCTCCTTGGTTCGGATGGCATTGCGAAGCACCGCATTCACAAGACCGGGAGCATAGGACAATCTGCGGCAGTATTTTTTTGTCAGAGTAACCGACTCATTGACTGCTGCCGAATCCGGGATCTTATCCATCTCATAGATCTGGTAAAGACCCAGATGCAAAATATCGTGAACAATGGGATGCAGGTCCTTGATCTTTCCGGTAAGAAGCTGCTTTAAGTAAAAATCCAGCTTTATCCGGTTTTGCATCACGCCGTAGCACAGCCGTGTTGCCAGGGCTGCTTCCCGGCGGTCAAGCCTGTCCCGGGTAATATACGCCTTCAGTATGCCGTTGGACCATGCGGAGTCCTTGCGGCAGGCGATCAGCGCATTCAGCGCTGTCTCTCTGGCGCCCATCTTAATTCTCCAAGGGATGTCCCCGGAAATAATCCGGCGCAGCCATACGTTTGCCACCTTCTGCCTGCAGCTGACGGATCTCAACCGCCCCTTCTCCGCAGGCAATGCGAAGACCGGTCTTGGTAAGACCGAGCACCGTCCCAGGCTCTCCGCTGCCATCAACCACCGCTGTGGCATGGATCTTAAAACTCCTGCCGCCAATCACCGCGGTAGCCACCGGCCAGGGGTGCAGACCCCGGACATGGTCATGGACCTGCTGGGCAGTCTTTTTCCAGTCAATAGGCGACATGGATTTATTCAGCATAGGAGCATAAGTTGCCAAACTGCTGTCCTGCGGAGTAGCAGGCACGTCGCCTTCCGCAAATCTGCCCAACGTGCGGCTTAAAAGTTCTGCGCCAAGGTCCGCAAGGCGATCCAGAAGCTCACCAGCTGTCTCATTTTCACCAATAGGGGTCTTCGCTATATCGATAATATCTCCTGCGTCCATTTCCCGGCTCAGGTACATAGCGGTAACGCCTGTCTCCTTCAATCCGTCCAAAACTGCCCACTGGTAAGGGGCAGAGCCCCGGTAGGCAGGCAAAACGCTTGCGTGAATATTGATACATCCTTTTCCAGGAATATCCAGGATCTTTTGCGGAAGGATCTTTCCGTAAGCAACCACAGCCACCACATCCGGTGCAAGGGCACGAAGCGCCTCTACTGTTTCTTCTTCCCGGAAGTTCTCTGGCTGGAATACAGGCAGGTCATGGGCAAGGGCCACCTCTTTTACCGGGGAGAACACCATTTTCATTCCCCGACCCTTAGGACGGTCCGGCTGGGTGTACACGCCAACAACATCAAAGCCATCCGTTATGATCTTTTCCAAACAGGTAGCCGCAATGTCCGGCGTTCCCATAAAAACCACCCGCATGGTCATCCCTCCGATTCATCCTCCATCAGTTCCTCTTCTGTAAGGAACCGCTCCATAACTTCAGTATATACAATTCCATCCAAATGATCCAGCTCATGACAGAAGCATCGGGCGATAAGTTCTTCTCCCTCTGCCTCAAACCAGTTGCCATCCCTGTCCTGGGCGCGGACCTTTGCGTAATAGGGTCGGTTTACAAGACCATACTTCCCCGGAATACTCAGGCAGCCCTCAGGGCCTTCCTGTTCCCCGTCGGTTTCTACCAAACTGGGATTGATCAACTCCAGGATCTCCTCTCCTGTATCCACCAGGACCACCCTACGCAAAATTCCAACCTGAGGTGCGGCAAGACCAACGCCACCGGAATCCAGCAGTGTATCCCGCATATCCTCCAGAAGGCGGTGAAGCCGTCCGTCAAAATTGACTACCGGTTTGCATACCTTATGCAGTACAGGCTCGGCATCTGTCAGTATTTTTCGAAGTCCCATAATCCTTCCCTCTCTTTAATCGTATCCGTTTACATCCACAAAAGCGGAAACACCTCGGTTTTCCCTATCCATTGAGAATTGCCGCAAAAGGTGGGCGATCAGCCCCCGCAGAGCCTTTGTCATACGACATCGCAGAGTGAGGCGGTAACGGAAATGGTAATTGATTTTCGGCACGGGGCATGGGGCGGGTCCTAAAACCGTACACTGCTCACCGGAATACTCCGGCATTTTCAGACAGCTTTGAAGACTCTCCCGGAGCTTTGCGCCGCCACGAAGAACCGCCGCTTCATCCTGTCCTGTAACCGTTATGACCGTTATATCTCCAAAGGGTGGACACATCTGAAGCTGACGCATTTTAAGCTCCATTTCATAGAAGCTGTCATAATCCTGCTTTGCAGCTAGGGTGATCACTTTATGCTCCGGCGCCATGGTCTGGATCACTGCCTGACCGGCAGTATCTCCCCGTCCGGCTCTGCCGACCACTTGTGTCAGCATGTTAAATGTAGTTTCCGCTGCCCGGAAACTGTCTGTATATAGTCCAAGGTCTGCATCCAAAACGCCCACCAGGGTCACATTGGGAAGATTCAGTCCCTTTGCCACCATCTGTGTCCCGATGAGCACCGGTACACGGTCATTTTTAAACCGGTCCAGAATCTGTTCATGGGTGTTGGCGGCATTTACGGTATCCGCATCCATGCGGTCGATCCGCATATCCGGAAACAGGGTCTGCAATTCCTGCTGCACTTTTTGCGTTCCGACACCCACCCGTTTTACCGGACCGCCGCACTGAGGACAGCGGCTAACAGCCGGCTGGGAGTGACCGCAATAATGACACATAAGCCGCTCATTGGCACTGTGGTAAGTAAGTCTTGCACTGCATCGGGGACACTCCGGTGTCTGGCGGCAGTCCACGCAAACCAGCGCGCGGCTGTTGCCCCGGCGGTTCAAAAACAGGATCGTCTGCTTTCCGTCTTCAGCGGTTCTGCCGATCTCGTCCTGCAGCTCATAGCTGATGGAAAGATCATTTCCCTGTTTGACCTGCTGATGCATATCGACGATGCGCACCTTAGGCAACGGTTGTTTGTTGTAACGAAGGCGAAGTGTGTACAAGGCGTATATGCCGGATTTGGCATAATACATGGTTTCAATAGAAGGGGTCGCTGACCCCAGAAGTACCAGTGCCTTCTCTTTAGCGCCCCGCCATAATGCAACCTCTATGGCATCATACCGGGGGGCGTTTTCCGATTTATAGGAATGTTCCTGTTCCTCGTCAAGGATCACAAGTCCTAAATCAGGGCACGGAGCAAACACCGCTGAGCGGGTTCCCACGATCACAGAAGCACTTCCCTGTCGGATCCTCTTCCACTGATCATACCGCTCTCCGGCAGGTAGGCTGCTGTGCAGCACTGCCACCTGCTCTCCAAAATACGCCGCCAAAAGTCCCAGCAACTGAGGTGTCAGCGCGATCTCCGGAACAAGAAGCATCGCCTGTTTGCCCTTATCCAGACAATGCTGGATCATTTTAATATAAACAGAAGTTTTTCCGGAGCCGGTAACGCCGTATAAAAGAGCAGTTCCGGGTTTTGGCGCATCCATCTGCGCTTTCAAGCCTGTGTAAACTTCCTGCTGTTCTTCATTCAGCACCAACGGTCCATCCAACTCCACAGGCTGGATCTGCCGGCAACGAAGGACCGGTCTGTCTGTCAAAGACAGATATCCAAGCTCTGCCAAACGGCGGACAGTAGCCGGTTTTGCACCGGTGAAATAACAAATTTCCTTCACCGCGGCGCTGCCCACAGAACACATAAGCTCAAGCACAGACCGCTGCATCGCCGCTGATTTAGGGCGCCCGGACGCATATGCCATAGCCTCCTCCGGAGAGGATTCCAATGTAGCGATCTGCTCAGTCTTATCAGAGGTCTTCCGCAAATAATCGGTTTGTCCAGCGATCCATTTTTTACGAAGCAGATAAGCGATCGCCTCTTCAAAAACTAGATCAGCGCCAACCGCTTCCCGCAGGATGCTTCCGTCGGCTTGTCCGCCGCAATCCGATAATATTTGCAGGATCTGCTCTGCGCCCTCTTTACGGATGGAACGATCTTTCCATGTCCGGTCTTCTGTCAAAGAATAGGTATCCTTTGTCCGGAACCAAAGTCCCGCAGGGAGCATGGCCCGGGCGGCGTCATAGAAGGTACAAAAGTACCGCTCCCGAAGAAAAGCAGCCAACCGGAGCATAGTATCTGACAACACCGGTGTATTATCCAACACGGTCTGCACCGGTTTCAGCCCGGTCTGAACCCCCTGGTCCACGGACAACACTACACCTTCTGACGGACGGTTTCCTTTTCCGAAGGGTACTTGTACCCGCATACCGGGGGCAAGATCAATATGCTCCGGGATAAAATAGGAATAGGGCTTGTCAATGGCGAAATTTGCCGCAGCAACGGCAATTTTTGCGATCATACAGCCCCCTCCTTACTGTTTCCAATATCCTTAGTGTTTGTATTCTTCCTTCAGACAAGCCGCCAGCTTACCATCTGCAACCTCACGAATAGCAAGGGTGACAGGCTTCTCGGTCAGTTCTTCCTGAATGGCCTCTGCTTCTTCGGAGATCTGTCTTGCCCGCTGGGCAACTACATTGACCAGCAAATATCGGCTGTCAACATTCTTCAGCAAATCTGCAACGGGGGGGTAAAGCATATTTATGTCCTCCTGATCATTTCGTCTTTTCGGCGATGATTTTTAAAATTTTATCGGCGCAGGTATCTACCTGGTCGTTAATTACCTGATAATCGTACCGGGCAGCCTGCTCCATTTCCCACCGGGCCCGATCCAGTCGCATTTGGATCTGCTGGGCAGACGTATCACCCCGGTTATTAAGCCGCTCCTTCAGCGCCTCCATAGAAGGGGGTGCAATGAAGATCAGCGTTGCTTCCGGCCATGCCTTACGAACATTGAATGCGCCATTTGGCTCAATATCCAAGATCACATGACCCTTTTGCAATTTTTCTTCCACTTGAAATCTGGGTGTTCCGTAATAGTTGTCCATATGGGCATCGTATTCCAGAAATTCCCCTTTTTGAATCATATCCTCAAACTTGGCCTTTGATACAAAATAATAGCTGACTGCGTCCTGTTCGCCGGGACGGGGCTGACGGGTGGTAGCAGACACAGAAAACAGAAGATCGTTCCGGGCAGCCATTACCTTTGCCAAAACAGTGCTTTTTCCCACGCCGGATGCCCCGGAGATCACAAAAAGCTTTCCTTTATCCATGGCTCTGCTCCTCCTTCTGTGTCCATCTGAGGGATATCTCCTCCGGCAGCAGAGAGGACAGGATCACATGGTCCGTATCCATCAGGATCACAGACTGGGTTTTCCGTCCGTAGGATGCATCGATCAGCATGCCCCGTTCCTTGGCCTCCTGGATCACACGCTTAATAGGCGCGGAATCCGGCTCCAGGACTGCCAACATCCGTGACGAAGCCACCATGCTTCCAAAACCAATATTGATGAGTTTCATATTGCCCTCTTATTCAATGTTCTGGGTTTGTTCCCGAATCTTTTCCAGTTCCGCCTTAATGTCCACAACAATGCGGGCAAGGCGTACATCTGTACATTTAGAGCCAATGGTGTTGGCTTCCCGGTTCATTTCCTGAAGCAGAAAATCCAGTTTTCTACCAACCGCGCCGCCACCGTCAAGCATGGATTCCATTTGTTTCAGATGACTGCGCAGGCGGACGGTCTCCTCGTCCACAGCAACCTTATCCGCAAAAATGGCTGCCTCGGTAAGGATCCGGCTTTCGTCAATGGCTGTATTTTCCAGCACCTCACGAAGCTTTGCCTCCAAACGGGCACGGTAATCCACAACTGTCTGGGCGTTGCCGGACTCAACTTGGGACACCAGCTCCAGAATAGTCTTGCCACGGTTACGAAGATCTGCATCCAATGCCTGTCCCTCTGTTGCGCGCATAGCATTGTATCCGGCAAGGGCACTAGAAACAACACCCATCAGATCGGTAAGCAGCTGTTCCTCATCAACCTCAGGTTTCTCTACTGTCAGCACTTCAGGAAGCCGGGAAAGAGAAGAAACGCCAATGTCGTTTCTAACCCCATATTCTTCCACCATCTGGTTCATTGCTGCCAGATATCCTTCCAAAACGGTTTTGTTTAAGGTGATGCGGGCGTCCTCGCCGCCTTCTGTGCTAACAGAAATGAACACATCTACCTTACCTCTGGAAACCGCCGCCTTAACTGCCTGCTTCACGGAATCTTCCGCAAAGGACAAAAGTCTGGGCAGTCGAACAGAACAATCTAAGTACCGGTTATTAACGGAGCGAAGCTCCACTGTAAATTCTCTGCCGTTTACTGTTTCCACAGATCGGCCATAGCCGGTCATACTTTTAATCAAGGTAATGATCCCCTTTTCCTCAGGATTCCGGCAAAATCTGCGGATATCCTATAATTGTGTACACTGTTTCTTTTTTCTTAACCACACGCCGGTCATAAACCACTGCGCCAACGATGCCCAGTCCAAATGCCAGGCAAGCTACCATTCCGCCTTGTTCCCACAGCATATGTCCTGCCAAATAGCCCAGAAAGAAGAGCATCACAGGCAGCATATACAAAATCGCCGCTGCCAGCAGGACCGGTCCGGATTCTGCCCGGACGGTCACAAGCTCGCCGTTTTTTGCATGGATTGGGTTTTGCGCCATAAGGATCACGCTCTGCTGTACCGCTCCGCAGCCGGAGCATTTATGGCAGTCGCCGGAGCATGCGCTTTCCCTGACATGGACTACCTGAGCAGTGCCGTCATTGTTCGTCTTCAGTACGCGAACCAGTTGCTCCATTATTAACCCTTCACCGTTTCTCCGTTATTTTCATTCACCACAGGCTTTTCCGAGACAAGCTCGCGCAGGATCGCAGAAACACTATAAGAATCCATCGCGCCGATTGCGGTATATTCCTGACTCATAACGATTTTTGCCTTCAGCTTGGATGTGCCCACCTGAGCGCCCAAGAAGTCCACCTGGACAGTTATGTCCTCTGCTGTAAGCGCATCTACCAGAGCTGCAGGACCACGCACAGTGACTTCCAGCTGCTGGGTGATCATCTCCACCTCATAACCGGGAGGGGTATTAACAGCCACGATGTTGGTGACATTCAGCTTCTTCATCGCCAGCTCCGGGAACTGGATATCCACTGTTATCTCTGTCAGCCCGGTTTCGTTGGTGACACCTTCCGGCAATACAATGGGGAATATCAATACAGTTGCCTCTGTGAGTTTTCCCAGATCCACAGTTCCAAGCTCCAGAACTGACAGTTCCTCCAACTGTGCTTCATTGCCGGAGATCCGGATGGTATCCTGCTGCATCACAATAGAGGTAGTCTTTTCTGTAGCGCCGCCGCCGGGGATCACATGCAGTCTCAGAGGAATTTCCTTGACGCGCTGGATCTTGACTGACAAGCCGACGCTTTCCACATCTGCTTCAATTTTTTCAAGCTTTTCCTCGTCCACAGGTTCGCCATCTTCGCCGCAAAGGGTATATTCGAAATCCTGACTGATCATCTGGGTCTTACCATCCAGATCCACCTGGATTTTTGCCTGGGAAATCAGATCAGTAACAGACTTGGGTCCGACAATGTTCACTACCTCATTGGTCAATACCGCATTTTCTTCATCCAGCAAATAGTCCTCGGAAAGTTGGCCGATATATTCCACAACCACACTTACAGGCTTGCTGATACGCTCTTCCACAGTCAGCGAGATAGTGCTTGTATTACGGCTTTGAACCGACACCGCGTTATCCGCGATATCTCCGGGATAACCAATGTTGTAACTCATATTATGTTTGCCTGCCTCATAGATCCGGGAGGCATCCACCGTAATGGTGATATTGGAGCTATTCAGCTTGTTCAGATCCACGCGATCACCTACAAGATGCAGGGTAACTGTGGGATTTCTGTTTTCCGTGATCATGAGTCCCCGGTCTGTAAGAAGACTTTCATTTTGAATATTTACCGGGATATTGTAGTAGGTATTTTCCGAACCGGGACTGACAACGGTGATCACATACAGCCAAAGGCCAAAGGAAACGAGCAGAGAGAGCAGCGCGGTAAAAATCTTACTCTTCATTCTGATTTCCTCCTTTTTCTTTCTTATGCAGCCTCTGGCGGAGCTTCAGAACAAGACTGTCCTCCTGTTTTTCCTCATCAGGACACAGTTCATTGCGAAGCAGCCGCTCCAATGTCTGGGATGCCAGGTGCCGCTTCAGCATACCGCCAACTGCCACAGAAATTGCGCCGGTCTCCTCAGACACGACAACGATGACCGCATCGGAGACTTCACTCATGCCTACGGCAGCGCGGTGACGGGTTCCCAGATCTGCATTGAGCCGTTCACTGTCCGAGAGAGGAAGAACGCAGCCTGCAACCGTCACTTTACCGTCACGGATGATCATGGCGCCATCATGCAGAGCTGACTTCGGGAAGAACACACTGCGGATCAGCTGCTCGGAAACCTGACCGTCGATCATCGTACCGGTTTTGAAATACTCCTCCAGCCGATTGGTACGGGCAAATACGATCAGCGCGCCGATCTTCTGGCGGCTCATTGTTTCACAGGCACGAACCGTTTGTGCAATTACCGGGACCATTTCAGCCATAGGCTTTTCCGTACCGAGAAAGTTTTTCAGTTTCATAGAACCGATATGTTCCATCATGCGGCGGATCTCCGGTTGGAACAGCACCACGATAGCGATCAAACCAACTGCCAGCAGCTGGCTGAACAAGAAACTTAACGTGTGCATATTCAACGCATCCGTTAAGGATGCAATCACAATAAAGGCTACTACCATCCATGCGATCCGCAGCGTTCCTGTGGATCGGAGCAGGGGCAAAAGCTTATAAATCAAAAAAGCAACAATGATGATATCCAGAAAATCTGACCACTGCATTCCGGGCAGCTGCTCAAAAATCGCTTGAATGGTATCCATATTGCTCAACCTCTTTTCTATATAGATCGGCTGCACGTTCGTGCAATTCGCATAACTAGCCTATTATCTTTTCTATTATAGCGGATATGCCCCGTGATAGCAATAGTTACATGAAATTTTTTTCTGATTTACCCATATGAGAGACCGCCTGCAAAAAGCAGTTTGTTTGCTCCGGGGAGGCATCATGTCCAAAGCTCACCCTTACCGTCCCCGACTCCAATGTTCCGGCGCTTTCATGGGCAAGAGGCGCGCAATGCAATCCTGCCCGGACAGCCACTCCCCGCTGTCCCAGGATATTAGCCGCCTGCTCACAATCCATATCCGGAACAAAGGACACTGTCCCGGCTTGATGTTCCCCCGAAAAAACCCGATATCCCATATTCTGAAGTCCCCGTATACATCTGCCAGTCTCCTGGCGTTCCCGACGGAATATTTTTTCAATACCCACCCGGTTCAGGTAGCGCATACCAGCGTCCAATCCGGCAATGCCGGGAACATTTAACGTCCCCGCCTCTGCCCTGTCCGGCAGGAACTCCGGCATCTCAAGCTGCCGGGACAAGCTGCCTGTCCCCCCTACCAGTAAAGGCTCCGGCATGGCATTGCACAAAAGGATCCCTGTGCCTTGCGGTCCGAGAAGACCTTTGTGACCGGGCATTGCTATATAGTCTGCTCCCAAAGATCTAAGCTTAACAGGCAGCACACCTGCCGACTGAGCCGCATCGATAATGAACGGGACACTGTAACGCTTACACAGGTCAGCCATTTCCTCAACAGGCAGGATATACCCGAAAACATTGGACACATGGGTGAACACAGCGGCATCTACGCCTTTTTTCAGCGTTGTTTCAAACTGTTCCAGCGTGTCTTCCCAGTCAAAAAGCTTCTTGCCGCATACAACGATCTCCCCGGCGAGCCTGTGCAGCGGACGGATCACAGCATTATGCTCAAAACCGGAAACCGCCACCCGTGCACCCTGTCTTATAAGACTGTAAATAGCGATGTTTAAGCTATGGGTACAATTAGATGTGAATATCACCTGTTCCGGGTCACAGTCAAACATTTCAGACGCCGTTTCCCTGCACCGCAGCACCGTTCTTGCAGCTTCCATTGCCGGCCTATAACCGCCCCGTCCGGGATTGGCGCAGGTATCCAGTGCCTGCTTTATGGCTTCCGCAACAGATCCCGGTTTATGCAGTGAGGTGGCGCCATTGTCCAGATAGATCATTGTTCCATCTCCTCCACAGTACCGTTATCCCTCTGCCAATACACTTTTCTAAAGGGGATATTGCTGCTTTTCAGAGTCAAAACCCCTTTTTGTATATCCTGGCATTTGACCCGCAGACTATATCCGCACCCCTGGTCCTCCATCCATTTCGGTGTCCGCAGTACTGCGCAGTCAATTCCTGTTTTACGTAGAATACTCTCCCCTCGCTGCGCAGGGGTAATGGAGCGAAAGGTGATCATACAATACTTCATAAAAAACCCTCCCGAGCCAACTTATGCCCGGGAGGTCGAAAATGTTCGGTTTTATGTTCTGCTGCCAGTCCACTTCCATATCAGATACCCGATCATGGCGCCGGGTACATTCAGGATCAGATCATCCACGTCACAGCTTCCGAGGCCAGTAAAATACTGCAGCACTTCCACCAGTACAATCGCTCCTGCTGTGATCAGAAAAACCCTGAAAAATCCACGGAATTTATTCCATATACGGGGAAGCAGGTATCCCACCGGAATAAACATAATTACATTGCCCACAAGATTTATAAAAGCATGACGGACAAGATATCCGTTATTGCCCCGGATCAGATCCAGGTATAAACGGATGGTTTTCAGTGGCTGAAGGTTAATATTTTCTGACCAAGTCGCCTCACCCATCCGCTGGCCGAACAACAGCCAGAGCATGATTGCGCAATACAGCAAAAACGCCAGCCGCCAAAACACATTGTGGCTGTTATCTTTTTTCAGTTTTGCCATAACTTAAACAGATTCCAGAAGGCACACCGCGTGGCACGCCATTCCGCTGCCGTCACCGGTAAAACCAAGGTGCTCCTCGGTGGTAGCCTTCACATTAACGCTGTCTGCGGTTATGTCCAGCGCCCGGGCGATATTATCCTGCATCGCAGGGATATAATCCTTCAACTTCGGCTTCTGCGCGATCATGGTGACATCGATATTACCCACTTTATAGCCTGCCATTTTAATTTTATCGCCAACTATCTGCAGCAGCACCAGAGAATCCGCACCTTTATAGGCGGCGTCTGTATCCGGAAAATGTCTGCCGATATCACCCAGGCCCGCAGCGCCCAGCAGGGCGTCAGAAACCGCGTGGAGAAGCACATCCGCATCGGAATGGCCATCCAGTCCCAGTGTATAAGGGATCTTCACGCCACCCAGGATCAGATCCCCACCCTCTATAAGGCGGTGAACATCGTACCCGTGTCCAATTCTCATTTCATATCCTCCAGCAGCATTTGCGCGATCTTCAGGTCCATAGGCGTAGTCACTTTCAGATTCCGCTCGTCTCCCTCTACGATCTTCACAGACATCCCCAGCCGTTCCACTGCAGAGCAATCGTCTGTGATATCCGCCCCATCCACAAGGGCCGTCTTCAGTGCGCCCCGGATCATGTCATAGTCAAAAACCTGAGGTGTCTGAACTGCCCGAAGCTTGCTTCTGTCCGGTGTCGCCGCAACAACGCCCCCTTGGACCACCTTGATTGTATCCTTTACCGGAACAGCAGGAGCCGCGGCGCCGTAGGTGTTTGCGGCCCGGACAGTTCGGTCGATTACCTGCCATGATACGAGGGGTCTTGCCCCATCATGGATGGCAGCCAGCTTCACCTTGGAAGACAAGGCGTTTAAGCCCGCCCATACAGATTCCTGCCGATTATCTCCCCCGACGATCACTGCTTTTACCTTGTCAAAACCGGCGCACATACTCATGATCTTAACAATGATATCCTGACGGGTAACAATGACGATCTCCCGGATGGCATCACATTCCTGGAAGGACCGGACCGTCTTTACGATCATGGGCTCACCGTCCAGCTCCGCCATAACCTTATCGATGCCTCCCATGCGGGAGGCTGTTCCCGCGGCAACGATCACCGCGCCGCAGTATCGCAGAGGCAACACCTTCCTTGCCTGCCGGGTAACTTGTGTTACTTTCATGGTTTTTACAGCTCCATAATCAATTTCTTATAGTAGTTGCCCCGCTCCATAAAGTTTTTAAACTGGTCAAAGGCTGCACTGGCGGGACTCATCAGCACAATGTCACCGGAAACCGCTGCATCCGCGGCTTTATTTACGGCATCAGTAAAGTCTCCACAGTCCACGATCTGCGGAAAACCCGGTCTGTATTGAGGTGCATCCTCTACGGCCTTTCGGATCTGACCGCCGGTAGCGCCATTGACAAACAGTGTCTTTACATGCTGACAGATCTCTGGTCCAAGGACATCATAAGGGATATGCTTGTCATAGCCGCCAGCGATCAGCAGCACCTTTTCATCAAAGCTGCGAAGACCTGCAATGGTCCGGCTGGGAGAGGATGCAATAGAATCATTATAGAACTTTACGCCGTCCTTCATACGGACCAGCTCAATACGATGCTCTACTCCCCCAAAAGATTTGGCAACTTTACGGATCGTTTCATCCTCCACAAATCCCTCCACCGCAAGGATGGCAGCCATATAATTTTCAATATTATGAACGCCGGGGATCAGAATATCCCGGGTATCCAGAATTGGGGTATCTCCCCGGTAAATAATACCGTCCTTCAAGCATACATATGCATCCGTCTGCCGGGAGAACATCCGGGTAATACCATTGCCTTTAAAGCCTGCTGTGATCCCATTATCCGCGTTAAGCACCAGCCTGTCTGTTTCTTTCTGGAATCGGAAAATATTCTTTTTGGCATCCACATATTCCTGCATATCCTTATGGACATCCAGGTGATTGGGGGCAAGATTTGTCACCACTGCCACATGGGGGCTGCGGGTCATGTCCATCAGCTGGAAGGAGCTAAGCTCCACAACGGCAAAGTCTGTTGGCTTCATCTGTCTGCACAAAGGAAGCAGAGGCGTTCCGATATTACCGCCTAACCAGACTGTTTTGCCCGCCGCCTTCAGTATCTCGGAGATCAATGTGGTGGTAGTGGTTTTTCCGTCAGAGCCGGTGACTGCAAGAATGGTGCAGGGACACAGCTCAAAAAACACCTCCATCTCGCTGGTGACCTGTGCGCCGCTCTGACGCAGCGCCTCAAGGGCCGGGTTTGCCGGGTGCATACCGGGAGTGCGGAAAACAATATCCGCAATAAGGCCGTCTAAGTAATTCTCCCCTACCTGCAATTTGCAACCCTGTTTTTCAAGATCCAGGACCTCTGCGTCCAGTTTTTCTCTGGGAGTTTTATCACAGCCGGTGACGGCGCAGCCGTATTCCAGCAGCAAACGCACCAAAGGACGGTTGCTGACACCGAGGCCAAGTACAACGATCTTCTTACCTTGCAGGGAATAAAAATATTTATCAAACGCAGATTGCATAGCGATCCCTCAATTCTCAAAAAACGGCGGAGGCAAGGCTCCGCCCTACAAATAGTATATACATAAACAGATCATTTTGCAAGATATTTGACAATCCGCCTTGGTTGCAGTACAATATTTTAGCAACCAGGTCGGACAGCCGCGGCTGGACTGCGAAAGCGTCCAGATGAGGAAAGTCCGGGCTCCACAGGGTAAGGATAACAGGTAACGCCTGCCGGGGGTGACCCCAGGACAAGTGCAACAGAGATATACCGCCCCGTTGGTTTCATGTGAATCGACGAGGCAAGGGTGAAAAGGTGGGGTAAGAGCCCACCCGCCCCATGGGAACATCGGGGCGCTGTAAACTCTATCCGGAGCAACGCCGTGGAGGGACATACGACTGACCCGGTCGTCCCGAGGAGGCGGCTTGATCCTGCGAGCGATCGCAGGACTAGATAGATGGCTGTCAAGACAGAACCCGGCTTACAGACCTGTGTCGCATATAAAAAAACACCGCTTTTATAGCGGTGTTTTTTATATCATTGTGATTTATAAAAAATCTCCCAGTCCGAGGACTGGGAGATTTTATTAGCTTATAGAGTAAGGATTACTCGTAGATCTCGGTAACAACACCGGAACCGACGGTACGGCCGCCTTCACGGATAGCGAAACGCAGGCCCTTCTCGATAGCGATGGGGGTGATCAGCTCGACGTTCATAACAACGTTGTCGCCGGGCATGCACATCTCAACACCCTCGGGC
>JAZNZT010000040.1:0-37278 GCA_045595075.1 Faecousia sp. | reverse complement strand
CGGATCGGCACTAGCTACGGCTATAAGTATGCAAAGGAGATTTTCGGTCTGTCCACTCTGGTAGACCGTTATGAGGACAGCAGTGGTCTGATCATGTCCGATATTGATCTTTCGCCTTTGGCTATGGGCGCTCAGACGAAGGGTGTTACTGTTCGGGATATGACAAACGCCTTTGCTACCTTTGCCAATGACGGCGTATACCGCTATGGCAGGACCTTTACAAAGGTTTTGGACAATGAGGGTAATGTTGTGCTGGAAAATACACAGCAGACCCGACAGATCCTCAGCCAAAAGACAGTAGATTATATGAACTACTGTCTGACCAATGCGGTCAACAGCGGCACCGGCAGAGATGCTCGGATCAGCGGAACAGTTGTTGCAGGCAAAACCGGTACGACCTCCAGCAATCGCGATAAATGGTTCTGCGGTTTCACTGAGTACTATACCGCAGCAGTCTGGTGTGGCTATCGTGATTCTGAGGTCATCAACCTGAAAAACGCATCCTACAGCAACCCGTCAGCTTACCTTTGGAAAAAGGTCATGACACCGCTGCATGAGGGCAAGAGCGCGGTGAAGCTGTACAATGAGAGCAAGATGACCACAGTATCCATCTGCCTGGACTCTGGAAAATTAGCAACAGACGCCTGTAAAAACGATGTGCGAAGCGTAAGCCGTATTCAGGAGGTCATGGTTTATAAGGAAGATCGGCCTACTGAAGTGTGCGATAAGCATGTCGCGGTAGATTACTGCATTACCGGCGGTGGCGTTGCCAACGAGTACTGCAAGAATCTTGCTCACGCAGGTGAGCCTGTTAAGCTTGGAACCCAATCCCTTCTCAAGATGACACAGCAGGAGATGCTGGAAATTCTGCAGGCAAAGAATTACGGCCTGGACGCCCAGTTTGTCAGAGATGATTATGTGTACCTGGTGGACGGATCGGGAAATGATGCTGATTTTAATGGCTTTAGCAATAAGATCAATGGTGGTATAAATGCCCCCTATAAGGTGTGTACTGCCCATACCAAGGCTGATTGGGATAAGTATCAGACAGAGCACGCGCCTAAGCCCCCGGAGCCTACAACACCGGAAGAACCGGAGAATCCCACAGATCCCACTGTCCCGGAAACACCCACACAACCCACAGAACCTCCGCAGAACGGAACGACACCTGATCCAACGAATCCGTAACAGGTTCAGAAAGAGATATTTGGAATCCACGAAGGAGATAAGCATGATTTGGATCTCAGACCAATGGAAGGAATATGAGGTTTTGGATACCTCCAACGGCGAGCGACTGGAACGGTGGGGGAAGTATATCCTCGTCCGTCCGGATCCGCAAGTGATCTGGAACACCCCGCACTCAGACCCGGGTTGGAAAAAGTATGATGCCCGGTATGTCCGCTCCTCCAGCGGCGGCGGCCATTGGACAGACCACAATTTGCCGGATCATTGGCAGATCCGCTATAAAGACTATCTGACTTTCAATGTCAAACCTATGAATTTCAAGCATACCGGCGTGTTTCCGGAGCAGGCTGCCAACTGGGATTTTATCCGAGATAAGGTGGCCTCCGCCAACCGTCCTACGCGTGTGTTGAATCTCTTTGCGTATTCCGGTGGCGCAACTCTGGCAGCTGCCGCAGGCGGCGCTGAGGTGTACCATGTGGATGCGTCAAAGGGTATGGTCGCATGGGCAAAGGAAAATGCCAAATCCTCCGGTCTTGCGGATAAGCCCATCCATTGGATCGTGGACGACTGCGGAAAATTTATTCAGCGGGAGATCCGCCGAGGCCGCAGATATGACGGTATTATTATGGATCCTCCCAGCTATGGAAGAGGTCCAAGCGGAGAGATATGGAAGATGGAAACCAGCTTTTATCCATTCCTGCTTGAGGTTGGAAAGCTGCTGTCCGACGATCCGCTGTTCGTGATTATCAATTCTTATACAACCGGTCTTGCGCCCTCTGCTGTTGGATATGCCTCGGATACCGTTTTTGGAAGTATTCGAGGTGGCAGTACAGCGGTAGGAGAGTTGGGGCTTCCGGTCCGGTCATCCGGACTGATGTTGCCCTGCGGCGCTGCCGGCAGATGGACACCTTGACGGGAGAGAGTAAATTGAGCACTGCGATTTGTGTTGAACATTTGGCATATACTTATCCGGGCGTGGATGACACGCCCGGCATTGCCGTATTTGAGGATCTGAATCTGACCATAGAAGAGGGTAGCTTTGTTGCGATCCTTGGCAGTAACGGTTGCGGAAAATCCACCCTTGCAAAACACTTTAATTCCATACTGCTTCCCTGTGGCGGAAAGGTATATGTTTGCGGGATCGATACTTCCAATGAGAACAAGCTGATGGCAGTTCGCAGAAATGTGGGCATGGTATTTCAGAATCCAGATAATCAGATCGTTGCCAATGTAGTGGAAGAGGATGTTGCCTTCGGGCCAGAGAATCTGGGCGTGGCCAGTCCTGCCATCCGGCAACGGGTAGACCAGGCTTTAAAACAGGTCGGTATGTATGAATATCGGGAACACGCACCCCATCTGCTGTCCGGCGGCCAAAAACAGCGGATCGCCATTGCGGGAGTGATCGCCATGCAGCCCAAATGCATCGTTCTGGATGAGCCAACGGCAATGCTTGACCCCCGTGGAAGACGGGAAGTGCTGGATACGGTGATCCGTCTGAATCGGGAGAAGGGCATTACAGTTGTTTTGATCACACATCATATGGATGAGGCGGCAAAGGCCCAGAGAGTGGTAGTGCTGAATAAAGGCAAAGTGGCAGCGGACGGCGCGCCCCAAGAGGTATTTTCTCAGGTCGAGCTTCTGCATAAAATGCGCCTTGCTGCGCCGGAAACGGTGGAGCTTTGCTACGAATTAAACAAAAACGGTTTTGACCTGCCTTTGGACAGGTTGAGTATAGAGGAATGTGCGCAGGCACTTTATGATGCGATAAAGGTCTGACCCACAGGAGGAATTTAAATTGGCACCTATTTTACAGGTAAAAAATCTGCACCATATATATAGCGCCGGAACACCCTTTGAGCATGTGGCTCTGGATGATATTTCTTTTTCCGTTGAGCGGGGGGAGTTTATCGGCATTATTGGACATACCGGCTCGGGAAAATCCACACTGATGCAACATCTGAACGGACTTTTGAAGCCTACATCCGGTAATATTTTGCTGGACGGTACGGATATTTGGTCTGACAAGGATTTTACAAGACAGAGTCGTTTTCGGGTTGGCCTGGTGTTTCAATACCCGGAGTATCAACTTTTTGAAGAGACAGTCTATAAGGATATTGCCTTTGGACCGAAAAATATGAAGCTTTCTCAGGAGGAGATCGACCGGCGGGTCCGTGAGGCGGCGTCCCTTGTGGGTATTACAGAGGAACAGCTTCAGGTCTCTCCCTTTGACTTGTCCGGCGGACAGAAGCGCCGTGTCGCTATTGCCGGTGTCATTGCCATGGAGCCGGAGATCCTCATTTTGGACGAGCCTACGGCAGGTCTTGATCCGGAGGGCAGGGAAGAGATTCTTAGCAATATCGAAAGCTATCGAAAAACAAAAAATGCTACCATTATGATGGTCAGCCATTCCATGAATGATGTGGCGCGGCTCACAGATCGTCTTTTGGTTATGAACCGTTCCAAACTGGTTATGGATGGGACACCGCTTGAGGTGTTTGCCAGAGCCCAGGAGCTTCTGGATATGGGTCTTGATATTCCCCAGATCACAGGTGTTTTTCTGAAGCTGCAGCAGCTGGGTGTTCCTGTGCAGCAGGTTTATACCATGGAGCAGGCAGTGGAAGCGCTTACCCGGTTGAAGGGAGGTCAGATCCATGCTTAAGGATATCACCTTGGGACAGTTTTTCCCTGGGAATTCTGTTGTGCATCGGCTTGACCCACGGACAAAACTGTTATTTTTGGTCATCTATATCATCGCCCTTTTTACTGCCGGCAACTGGATTTCTTATGGGCTGATCTTTCTGTTCCTTGCAATGGTGATCGGTATTTCCGGTATTCCACTGAAATCCATTGTTCGGGGCATGAAGCCGCTGGTTGTTATTTTGGTGTTTACCGGTGTGCTGAACATATTCTTTACTGCCGGCGAGAAGGTGCTGGTTTCCTTTTTAGGAATCACTGTATATTGGGAGGGTGTTGTCCGGGCTTTTTTTATGGTGTTTCGGATTCTTATGCTGATCACAGGTACATTCCTGCTGACCTATACCACTTCTCCCATTTCCTTAACAGATGGATTGGAATCCCTGCTTGCACCACTGAAAAAGATTCGGATACCGGTGCATGAGCTGTCCATGATGATGTGTATTGCTCTCCGGTTTATTCCAACCCTCATTGAGGAGACAGATAAGATCATGTCAGCCCAGAAGGCAAGAGGCGCGGATTTTGAAAGCGGTAAGCTGATGGAACGGGTTAAGGCTTTGGTGCCTATATTGGTGCCGCTTTTTATCAGCGCATTCCGTCGGGCGGACGAATTGGCAACAGCGATGGAATGTCGTTGCTACCAAGGAGGAGAGGGCAGAACAAAAATGAAGCTCCTCCGTTATAAGCGTTGTGATTTCAGAGCTTTTGGTGTGGGCGCTTTGCTGCTGGCGGCAGTGATCGCGCTGCACAGCTTTGGCTTGTGAGGTATATATGCGTAATATTGCTCTGTTTTTAACCTACGAGGGTACTGCGTATCACGGCTGGCAAATGCAAAAAAATCTGTCAACGGTTCAGCAGACCTTAGAAAAAGCGATATCCATGGTGGTAGGGCATAATGTTCATGTCACCGGCTGCGGAAGAACCGATGCAGGTGTCCATGCCAAGTGCTATGTGGCAAACTTCAGAACGGAGTCAACGATCCCTGTGGACAGATTGCCCTATGCTCTGAATACCCATTTACCACCGGATGTGGTGGTTACAAAAGCATTTGATGTCCATGAAGGATTTAATGCCATTGGCTCTTGCGCCCGGAAGGAATACACATATGTTATCTATAATTCCAGAGTACGGGACCCTTTCTATGTAAATCGGGCATGGTTCTACCCAAAACACCTGGACGAAAAGATTATGCAGGAGGCCGCCCAACAATTTGTTGGCACCCATGATTTTGCGGCAGTAAGAAGCGTGGGTACAGATGTAAAATCTACGGTCCGGACAGTATATTATTACAATGTGGAGCGGCATGGGAATATTCTGCTTTTAAAGGTCTGCGCCAACGGATTTTTGTATAATATGGCCCGGGCTATGGCAGGAACGGTTGTTTATGCCGCTGAGGGTAAAATCACTCCTGCGGACATCGGTAAGATCCTTGCTGACGGAAACCGTACCGCCGCAGGGCCAACAGTTCCTCCCGGCGGACTCTATATGACCCACCTTTGGTATGATGACGGCGTGGAGAAATTTGAGTGCCCGGAATAATGTTCAAAATTTGTTTTTCCTTTTCGGCAAAAGATGTGTTATAACTACCGGGAAGGATATTTCCCCGCAGAAAGGTCGTGAATGTGTATGCAGCCGAAACTGTGTACGAAATGTAAGAAAAATATCGCTGTTGTCTTTATTACAAAGATAGAAAACGGCGTCAGTTTAAATGAAGGATATTGCTTAAAATGTGCCAGAAGTCTTGGGATTCCTCAGATCGAGACCGCTGTGAAACAGATGGGTTTTTCCGACGAGGATCTGGACAGCCTGACAGACGAGATGAGCAGCATGTTTGGCCAAATGGAAGACAAGGGCGAGGATGAGGACGATATGGACAGCCAGACTGCCACGTTCCCCTTTATGAATCACTTGTTTGGCACAGGAAACCTTCCTGCTGAAAAGCCTGCAGAATCCTCGCCTGAGGAAAAAGACGGCGAAGGACAGGAAAAATCTAAAAAGAAAAATAAGAAGCATAAATTTTTGGATAGCTATTGCATGGACCTGACCGGTCGTGCAAGAGCCGGTAAGCTGGATAAAGTCATCGGCAGAGATATAGAGACGGAACGGGTAATTCAGATCCTGAACAGACGGCAGAAAAACAATCCCTGTCTGATCGGTGAGCCCGGTGTTGGTAAGACCGCTATCGCGGAGGGACTTGCTCAGCGCATCGCATCCGGTGATGTGCCCTATAAGCTGCGGAATAAAGAGGTGTTTCTTCTGGATCTGACAGCTCTTGTGGCAGGCACTCAGTTCAGAGGACAGTTTGAAAGCCGCATGAAGAGTCTGATCGGAGAAATCAAGGAAAACGGTAATATTATCCTTGTCATTGACGAAGTTCATAATCTGGTCGGTGCCGGTGATGCTGAGGGATCTATGAACGCGGCAAATATTTTAAAGCCCGCCCTTTCCCGTGGCGAGATCCAGGTCGTGGGCGCAACTACCTTTAATGAATACCGTAAGCATATCGAAAAGGACGCGGCTTTGGAGCGCCGTTTTCAGCCTGTCTCTGTGGCAGAGCCTTCCATTGAAGAGGCGTGTCAGATCATGCAGGGAATTGCAAAGACTTATGCAGAGTTCCACGGCGTAAGTATTTCTCCTGAAATCGCCAGACAGTGCGTTATCCTTTCTGAGCGTTATATTACTGATCGTTTCTTGCCGGATAAGGCAATTGACCTTTTGGACGAAGCCTGTTCCGATTTGAATCTGCGTTGTAAAGAAATTTCTGAGCTTGCAGAGCTGAAAAAGGAACGGGATGATTATGAGCTGGAACTGAAAATGCTCACTGACGATACGGAGAATGAGCATTATGAGCGACTGGCAATTCTTCGCAGCAAGCTCTGTCAGATCGCATCCAGAATCGAAGAGCTGGACAAAATGCCCCAGCCTGCCGTTACGATGGAGAATCTTGCCAGAATTATTGAACTTTGGACTAAGATTCCTGCAAGCAAAATTAAGGCTCAGGAATATGTACAGATCAAGGGCCTCTCTGACCGGCTGAAGGAACATATTGTGGGCCAGGATGAGGCTGTTGATGCGGTATCCAGAGCTATCCGTCGAAACAGAGTGGGCATTTCCCTTAAAAAACGCCCCGTCTCCTTTATCTTTGTCGGGCCTACCGGTGTGGGAAAAACGGAACTTGTAAAGTGCCTTGCCAATGACCTGTTTGACTCTGTGGACTCTCTGATCCGGCTGGATATGTCCGAGTATATGGAAAAGCATACCGTTTCCAAGCTGATCGGTTCGCCTCCCGGTTATGTGGGTTATGACGAAGCAGGACAGCTGACAGAAAAGATCCGCAGAAGACCGTATAGCGTTGTGCTGTTTGATGAGATCGAAAAGGCGCACCCCGATGTACTGAATATCCTTTTGCAGGTACTGGATGACGGACGGATCACCGATGCCCAGGGCAGAGTGGTCAACTTTGAAAATACCATCATCGTTATGACCTCCAATGCCGGCTCTGAGGGCAGAGTAGGTGGTCTTGGCTTTGGCAGGACCGACCAGGATCTTGTAAGAGATAAGACCATGAAGGCGCTTCGGGAGTTCCTCAGACCGGAGTTTATCAACCGGGTAGATGAGATCATTACCTTCAATCATCTGTCGGAAGAAAACTTCCTGGGAATTGCAGATATTATGCTGAAGGAACTGCACGACAGTCTGGAGGGTCGCGGTCTGACATTGACCATCGGTGACGGCGTAAGAGAATACCTTGTGAAGAAGGCATACTCTGTTACCTATGGCGCCCGGAATCTCCGCCGGACCATCCAAAAAGAGCTGGAAGACCCCATCTCCGAACGGATCATTGATTCCTTTGAAAAGCCAATTTCTTCCATCATTGTTAGTCTCAACAATGATAATGTTGAAGTTCATGCAAAATAAAAACCGGGAGGCATTGTCCTCCCGGTTTTTAATTATAAATCAAATTTATGCGACAACTTATCGCTTACCTTCCATGCGGCATCTTCCACCTTATTCGCTGCCTGTGCCGCCAGACGGCGAGTGGGGTTAGTCTTCGGCATCATCAGAATTGCCACAGCGCCTGCCGCAGCGCCAATACCCATGGTCAAAGCCCATCCTTTTACGCTCATGATCCAGCCTCCTTTCGACAATAGTATGCCCGTTCTGAAAAAAATCTACACAGTTCTATCTTTCCAGAACAGAAAAAATGTGTTATAATTATAAAAAAGCAAAGGGGGCAAAATGTATGTCCATCGATTTACTCCAGGAGAAGATCCGTAAATGCAAAAATCCGTCTGTCATCGATTTTGGTGTCTTACCCAAGCATTTACCGCCGCAGCTTGCGACAGAAGGAGATTTTCTGAAAGGCTATGAGACCTTTGTGAGTGAGATGCTGCAGGGTCTTAACGGAATTGTCCCTGCGGTAAGATTCAGTCTTGCAGCAATGTCCTATTACGGCAGTGCCGGTCTGGATGTGCTTTCAAATATTCTTGTACATGCAAAAGACTTGGGATATTACATTTTTCTTGATATTCCCGGCGCGTTATCTTCTCAGGAGGCTGCGGCAGGCGCCGCAGCGCTGTTCGACGAAGGAAGGTTCTGTTTTGACGGAATGATCACCTCCGGATATATTGGCAGCGACTGTCTGCGCCCATATTTATCCGGATTGAAGGAATCCTCAAAGGATATTTTTGTTACTGTTCGCACCGCCAATAAAACAGCACCTGAGCTGCAGGATCTTTTAACCGGAACCCGGCTTGTCCACATGGCTGCTGCGGAGATCGTAAATCGCCTGGCAGAGCCATATGTATCCCGGAGCGGTTTTTCCCGTGTGGGCATCATGGCGGCGGCATCCGCAGCGGACAGTTTGCGCAATCTTCGTGCAAAGCACAAGAATCTGTTTATGCTGCTGGATGGATACGATTATCCCAATTCCAATGCAAAGAACTGCGCAAATGCTTTTGACAGATTGGGACATGGCGCGATTGCCTGTGCCGGTACATCGGTTACTGCCGCATGGCAGGATGCGGATTCAGACGGATCTGACTATGTATCCTGCGCGGTACAGGCAGCAGAACGGATGAAAAAGAATCTTACCAGATATGTAACGATACTGTGAGGTAATTATGCTGAAAATATATGGCTCTATGCTCTGCAAGGACTGTGTTGCCTGCCTTAAGGACCTTGATAATGCCGGTGTTGCTTATGAATACCGTGATTTTTCGGAGAATCTCGCCTGGCTGAAAGATTTTTTAGCAATGCGTGACGGAAACTCTGTCTTTGAAAACGCCAGAAAAGAGGGTATGATCGGTATTCCGTGTATTGTAACAGAGGATGGGAGAGTCACCCTTGATTGGCAGGAATTTATGGATATGTAGCCGGGGTATTTACCCCGGCTTTATCATTATCTGGATGCGGCTCTGTTTCTTGCGTTGCCCTGGGTGTCCTCTGTGCCTTCTGTCATAAAATCATCGGGCATGCTGGTGTCCACATCGGGATCGGGGATGTTTGTTTCGATGGTGGGATCAATAGTAGGGAAGATGGTTGGCTCAGTGGTGGGGGCGGTAGTTGGTGTTGTGGTGGGCGCTGTAGTTGTAGGGGTCGTTGTGCTGGGCTGGGTTTCTTCGGCGTTGCTTCTGCGGCAACCGGTGATACAAAGTGCCAGGGCAATTATCAAAGCGATAATAATAAATTTTTTCATATAAATCCTCCTTAAATATATGATTCAAAAGTATTATTTCCCCGGAAATAGTCTTTAATCTGGTAATTCTGGCCACAACAACGCCTTGTTTTTGTTATTTGAAAATTAATCATTGCTATTTTGATAATACTCCTGTATAATAATGGAGAAAAAATACAAAAAAGGGGATATCCTTTGTTATGAAAAAACTTACTGTCAAAAAGAATGTTGAATGCATGGCATGTCTGGAATGCGTTCGCGCATGCTCCGTTGCTTTTTATAAAGAATTTGATCCGGACCTTTCCTGTATCCGTATTGTGGCTAAGGGTAGCGGCGCAAAGCCTATGACCTGCATCCAGTGCGGAAAGTGCGAGAAAGTCTGTGAGGCGGGAGCCATTACCCAGAATCCCAAGACCGGCGTGTATATGATCAACAAGAAGCTGTGTACCTCCTGCGGCAAGTGTGTTGAAGCTTGCCCCATGAAGGTCATGGTCGCTCCTGCTGAGGGACCCACATCCAAGTGCATCGCATGTGGAATCTGCGTCAAGGCATGTCCTATGGAGATTTTGGAGATCACAGAGAAATAACAAAACAGGGATTCAGGGCAGCCAGTTTTGGTTGCCCTGCTTGCTCGATATTTAAATGGTAAAAAATGATGTTCCGATGAGCATACAATTACCTGGAATCAATCTTTTAGGATCTTGTATGTCGCGTCTATCGGAAGGAGGATTTTGTTATGGACGAGAATATGCAAAACGTGCCGGAGAATGAAAACATTGATGACAGCACCCGGGTCATAGATGTGGATGAGGCAATGCTGACTTCGGAAGATGAAGCTGTACAGGACAGTGAGGATAAGCAGTATACTGTAAACAAGGGAAAGCGTATCGCACTGATTGTTTTGTGCAGTGTTCTTGCGCTGATTTTGGCGGGCGTACTGACAGTAGCAATTTTAGGACAGTCCTTGCTGAACCGTATCAACCGGATCGATCCTGACGAGCCTACGCTTTCCTCGGATCAGCTGGAAAGTATTCTTGACCAAACGGAGTCTGTTGACCCTACCTTTACAGGCCCTACTGTGGATGTCAACGAGGTTACTATGCCCAGTCAGCCTGTGGAAAACATAGATGCGGAGAACGTGGTC
The DNA here is from genome assembly GCA_045595075.1 of Faecousia sp. Lineage (GTDB taxonomy): Bacteria > Bacillota > Clostridia > Oscillospirales > Oscillospiraceae > Faecousia. The sequence goes on along the minus strand of JAZNZT010000040.1, from coordinate 26,578 downwards.
AATATTCTGCTTGTGGGTCAGGACCGACGGGCAGGAGAGGGCAGACGTCATTCGGATTCTACCATTCTGATCACTGTTAACAAGTCGGCCAAAACTCTGACCATGACCTCTTTTATGCGGGATATGTGGGTGTTCATTCCCTACAAAACAAACGGTTTCTATGAGCGTATCAACTGCGCTTATATGGTGGGTGGCTTTAAGACGCTGAATGCAACGCTGGAACATAACTTTGGCGTTTCTTCTGATCATAATGTGGAAGTAGACTTTGAAGGATTCGAGGCTATTATTAACAAAATCGGCGGCGTTGACATCACTTTGACTTCTGCTGAAGCGAATTATCTGAATAAACACGGAAACTGGGATATTGATAATGATAAGAGCTGGACGCTGAAGGCGGGCGTGAACCACCTGACAGGCTCTCAGGCGCTGGCATATTCCCGTATCCGCGCCATTGGAAATGACCAGGGCCGTACCAACCGGCAGAGAACTGTATTGACTGCGCTGATCAATAAGGTAAAGACCATGGATGTTATGAAGCTTTATGACCTGGCATATGATCTGCTTCCTATGGTCACAACGGATATGACGGATACCGAGATATTGGATTATGTTATGGAGCTTGGTCCTATGCTTTCGGACCTTACTATCGTGTCCCAGAGGATCCCAGCAGATGGCTACTATGATTCTGTAAGACTGAAGCACAATGGTGTTATCAAGGATGTACTTATGCTGAATGAGGAGCAACTGAAGAAGAATATCGAATTGCTTAGCGGAACGATAACCAATAATTAACTGTTTGGTTTTAATACCAATCATCTGAATGGATACCTTGGAGGAGAAAATGGAAAAACAGGATAAAAAACGATCGGCCAAAAGAATATTTCTGATTGTTGTATGTGTAGTGTTGGCGCTTATCCTTGCAGTTGCCGTAGCCGGAATCATTATCTGGAAAGACCTGTTTGGACAGGTGGATCGCTTGGATGGAAGTGTTGATACGCTCTCTTCTGAGCTTGAGGAAAGTATCCGTAATGAAACAGATCCGACGGATCCTTCTTTCACAGGTCCGGAGCTGAACCCGAGTGATGTAACGACGCCCACAGAGCCTGTTGAGACAGTTCCTGTGGGAGACAATATACTCAATATTCTTCTGATTGGACAGGATCGCAGAGAGGGACAGGGGCGCCAGCGCTCAGACTCAATGATCCTATGCACTATCAATAAATCCGCAAAGACACTGACTATGACATCCTTCCTGCGGGACACCTGGGTCTGGATTCCGGACCGCTATAACGAACGGCTGAATGTGCCTTATGCGATCGGCGGCCATACGCTTCTGAATAAAACCCTGGAGCATAACTTTGGTGTCAGCGCAGATTACAGTGTAGAGGTGGACTTTTCCGGGTTTAAAAAAGTGATTGATCTTGTTGGCGGCGTTGATATTAATCTTACCGGCGCGGAAGCAAAATATTTGACAGCCCGCAATAAAACATGGAGCTTTGAAAAGGGACTGAATCGTCTGGACGGCGAACAGGCATTGGACTACGCCCGTATTCGCGCGCTGGACAATGATCTTGGCAGAAGCAACCGGCAACGGAATGTGATCACCGCCTTGCTGAATAAGGCAAAAACAATGTCCGTTTCCCAGATATACGATATGGTCAAGCAAATGCTTTCCATTGTAAAAACGGATATGACAGATGCTGAGATACTGGCATATACCACGGAATTGGCGCCTATGCTCGCGGATCTGAAGATCGTGTCCCAGCGGATTCCTGCAGACGGTGCGTACGCATTTGCCAGAATTGACGGGAAATCCGTTATCTATCTAAGTCCTGCAAACCTGGCAAAAAATATTGAAATTCTTAAAGAAACGATCAGCGATCAGTAATGTAAAACCCTGCCTTCGGGCAGGGTTTTTTGCATAAAAAATATTGCTGTAATAATTGCATAAACACAGAAGATATGTTATAGTATTATTAATCATACACCCGGAGGCGTTTATGACGAAAACAACCGACTTTCAGCGAAAAATGGCTGATTTATACCCGGAAATAGAACTTCGGTTCAATGAATCCCTTGCAAAACATACCTCCTTCCGTATTGGTGGACCTGCTGAGGTAATGGCATTTCCAAAGAATAGACAGGAACTGGCAGATTTGTTGAATAAGTCCGATATATCGGACAGTGTTCCTGTTATTTTAGGCGCAGGAACAAACGTGCTTGCGCCAGATGAAGGACTTTCCGGGTTGGTGATCTGTCTGAAGGATTGCCTCGGGGGCATGGAGCAGCTTCCGGAAAACAGGATCCGCGTCGCGGCAGGTGTAACTATGACCCGGGCAGCAGTTTTTGCGGCAGGTCTTGGGCTTGGCGGTATGGAGTTTGCCCACGGTATTCCCGGAACAGTTGGCGGCGGCGTTTATATGAACGCAGGCGCTTACGGTGGACAGATATCCGATATCTGTGAGAGCGTGGATGTAATGTCCATGGATGGATCGGTGACTACATTTTCTGGGGATGAGATGCGGTTTTCCTACCGGCACAGCCGTGTTGAAGAGCATCCCGGCATTGTGCTCAGCGTAGTTTTTAAACTGACGCCAAAACCGGAAGCAGAGATCCGCTCCCTTATGCAGGAGCTTATGGCTCGGAGAAAACAGTCCCAACCCCTTGAGTTACCATCTGCCGGCTCTGCTTTTAAGCGTCCTGTCGGGAATTATGCCGGCGCATTGATCCAGCAGGCAGAATTAAAAGGTTTCCGCATCGGTAATGCGGGCGTTTCGGAAAAACACGCAGGTTTTGTGGTAAATCTTGGCGGCGCAACCGCAGAGGATGTAAAGGCTGTTTTGAACCAGGTATCCAAAACTGTTTTTGAACGCTTTGGCGTTCGTTTAGAACCGGAAATAAAAATTTTGTGATCTGAAAGGAAGGAGGATTCCATGGGCGTTTCGTTTTCATCATCGGCAAAAGCAGAGATCTGCCGCAGTGTCCCGCAGAAGCGTTGCTGCGCCTTGGCGGAGTGCTTTGGAATCCTGCTTTTCTGTAATTGCTTTAGCGGTGACGGCATCCGGATCATTACGGAAAGCCGAGAATTTGCTCAGATACTGCCGAGACTGTTTAAGAAGGCGTTTGGGATCGACTTTGATACAGCGCCTGATGATAATGCATTTGGAAAACTGAATTTCCAGATTTCAAACACAGATAAGTTGGCTCAGATAATGGAGGCATACGGGTTTAATCCGAAGGATACCCTGTCTTTGCATATTAACCTCTCTGTTATTGAGGATGATTGTTGCAAATCAGCATTTCTTAGGGGAGCTTTTCTTGCCGGCGGATCTGTGACTAACCCGGGAAAAGCATACCATTTGGAATTTACCACCACCCATCAAAGTGTATCCCGGGAAGCCTATACTCTCATGCAGGAGGTTTTGGGATTTTATCCTAAATCTGCCCAGCGAAGTGGGGGACAGGTTTTGTACCTAAAACAAAGCGACATGATCTCTGACTGCCTAACATACCTGGGAGCGCCCTTGGCGGCTATGGGCATTATGGAAGCCCGGTTGGAAAAGGAGTTAAACAATAAAGTAAACCGCCGTTGTAACTGTGACGATGCCAACACCTCCAAGGTGGTGGAGGCAGCCCAGGAGCAGCTGGCTTCTATTCGAATTTTGCAAGAGATGGGAATACTGAAATCTTTGCCGGCGAAACTGCAGCAGGCAGCCGCAGCCAGACAGGATAATCCGGAGGCATCTTTGACAGAGCTAGCTGCTATGATGGAACCTCCAATTTCAAAACCTGCCATGAATCACCGGCTGAAACGACTGGTAGAAATGGCGAAGGAGACAGATAAATGAGCTTTGTACATCTGCACGTTCACTCGGAATACAGCCTATTGGACGGCGCGTGCCGGATAGGCGGTATGATGGACCGGGTCAAAGAGCTTGGCCAGACAGCCATTGCGCTGACTGACCACGGTGTTATGTATGGCTGTATTGATTTTTATAAAGCGGCAAAAACAGCAGGCGTAAAGCCGATCATAGGCTGTGAGGTCTATGTTGCCCGCAGAACTATGGCGGACCGGATTCACGGCATCGACAATGACCCTTATCATCTGGTTTTGCTTTGTAAAGACCGAACAGGTTATGAGAATTTGTGTCTGCTGGTCTCCGAGGCGTTTTTGAACGGCTTTTACGGAAAACCCAGGGTGGATCTGGAGCTTCTGGAAAAACACCACGAAGGATTGATCGCCCTTTCTGCCTGCCTGGCAGGCGCGATCCCCCAGCGGCTTATGGAAGAGGATTACGATGCAGCCAAAGACTATGCATTGAAGATGTCCCGGCTTTTTGGTGAAGATAATTTCTATCTGGAGCTGCAGGATCACGGCATTCAGGAACAGACCCCGGTCAACCAGGGGATCATGCGTCTTTCCAGAGAAACCGGGCTTCCTATGGTAGTCACCAACGATGCCCACTATCTGCGTCGTGAGGATGCGAAAATGCAGGATGTCCTGCTTTGTATTCAAACCGGAAAGACAGTTGACGATCCTAACCGTATGAAATTTCAGACGGAAGAATTTTACCTTAAGAGCGAAGAAGAGCTGCGGCAGCTATTCCCTGGCTGCGATGGGGCTTTTGAGAACACGGCTAAGATCGCGGACAGATGCAATCTGGAATTTGTATTTAACGAATACCACTTACCCTCATTCCCTGTGCCGGAGGGATATACCAACGAAGAATATTTCCGCAAGCTATGCATGGATGGCTTTTCTGAACGCTATCCTGACCCACCGGAGAGTTATTTAGAACGTCTTGAGTATGAGATCGGGGTCATCAGCCGTATGGGCTATGTGAACTATTATCTCATTGTTTGGGACTTTATCCGTTATGCCAAGGAATCCGGGATCCCGGTCGGCCCGGGCCGTGGCTCCGGCGCGGCATCTATCGTAGCCTATTGTCTGCATATAACCGAAGTAGATCCTATGAAATACGCTCTGATTTTTGAGCGTTTTCTGAATCCGGAGCGAGTGAGTATGCCGGACTTCGATACGGATTTCTGCCAGGAGCGCCGGGGAGAGGTTATCGAGTATGTTATGCAGAAGTACGGCGCTGACCATGTGGCGCAGATAGCTACTTTTGGTACAATGGCGGCAAGAGGCGCTATTCGGGATGTGGGAAGAGCACTGAACTTCTCCTATGCGGAGACTGATGTGGTGGCAAAGCAGGTTCCCGGAACGCCCCACATTACGCTGCAGGAGGCGCTGGAGGTCTCTCCCAAGCTTAAGGAGATGTACGATACCGATGAGCGGGTGAAACTGCTGATCGATACCGCCAGGAGCCTTGAGGGCATGCCAAGAAACACCTCCACGCACGCCGCCGGTGTGGTCATCACCGCAGAACCGGTTCGCAGCTATGTTCCTCTTTCACGGAATGATGACACCATTGTGACTCAATATACCATGACTACTATTGAGGAACTGGGACTTTTGAAGATGGACTTCTTGGGCCTGCGTAACCTTACGGTTATTGAAGATACCCAAAAACTGATCCGTCAGCTTGAGCCTGACTTTGATATCGATAAGGTCCGGGATGATGATCCGGACACATTTACTATGCTGGCTGAGGGAAAAACACAGGGTGTATTCCAACTGGAATCTGCCGGTATTACCGGTGTATGCGTCAATATGAAGCCTACGTCCATAGAAGACATGACGGCTATCGTTGCTCTGTACCGTCCCGGTCCTATGGATTCCATCCCTATGTTTATCGCAAACAAGCTGGATCCCAGAAAGATCACATATAAAACGCCTCTTCTGGAGCCGATCCTTCGGGTTACCTACGGTTGTATCGTATATCAAGAGCAGGTTATCGAGATTTTCCGGTCTCTTGGCGGCTACACAATGGGTCAGGCGGATAATATCCGTCGCGCCATCTCCAAGAAAAAGATGAAGGTCATCGAGGCAGAGCGTAAAGTCTTTGTTTATGGCGATGCGGCACAGGGGATTCCCGGCGCTGTGGCAAAAGGGGTCAGTGAGGCGGTAGCCCAATCTATTTATGACGAGATCGTTGATTTTGCAAACTACGCCTTCAACAAGGCACATGCAGTGTGCTATGCGGTGGTCTCTTATCAGACGGCGTATCTTAAATGCCACTTCCCAAGACAGTATATGGCAGCTTTGATGACTTCTGTGCTGGGCTCTCCGGAGAAGATTTCCGGTTATATTGCAGAGTGTAAAGAGTTGGGGATTCCGGTGCTTGCTCCGGATATCAATCATTCTGACGATCCCTTTACCGTAGAAGATCAGTCCATCCGTTTTGGCCTTGGCGCTGTTAAAAACGTAGGCAGAGGCTTGATCCGCACCATGGTTGCAAAACGCAGAGAGGGCGGTCAGTTCCGCTCTCTGGAAGATTTTCTCCAACGAATGGGCGAAGGAGAGCTGAACAAGCGGGCAGTGGAAAACTTTATTAAATGCGGCGCTATGGACTGCTTTGGGCACAACCGCAGCGAGCTGCTGGCTGTTTATGACAGCATGATGGACAGCATTTCCTCTTCCCGTAAAAAGAATATTGACGGACAGATAGGTATGTTCTCTATGCTGGAAGAAGAGGATAAGAGCGTCAGAATCCCCATTCCCAGCCTTCCGGAAATGAGTAAGGCAGAGCGGATGCTGATGGAGAAGGAAACAACCGGTATCTATTTATCCGGACATCCTATGGATGATTACCGGCATTTACTGCGGAACACCCATGTAGTGCCTATCGGCAAGCTAATGGATGAGGAAAGCGACTTTAAGGACGATCAGATCATAAGCGTTGCCGGTGTTGTGCAGACCGTAAAAATGAAGACGACCCGTAATAATTCCATGATGGCGTATGTTACCCTGGAAGATGATACAGCATCTGTTGAAATGTTGGCGTTTTCCAATGTATTAAGTCAGTACGGCAGCTATCTTCGGGAAAATGAGCCGGTGGTCATTACCGGAAGACTCTCTATGCGGGATGATAAAGAGCCGCAGATCGTAGTTAACCGCGCCCGGCCTATGTCAGATTTTGCAAATCAGCCGGAGCCCGTTACACCGGCAGAACCTGTTAATAAGACGTTGTACCTGCGCCTTCCTAAGCAGGATGATACGCGTCTTTTTCAAAAGGTTCGGGGAATACTGAATATGTTCCCCGGAGATTGCCAGGCGGTGGTCTATTTTGCGGATACAAAGCAGCGCAGAGGGACTAGATGTGACTTGCAGGATACTATGCTGACTGAATTGAATAGGCTGCTGGGAGAAGGAAATGTTGTGGTGAAATAGCTTTTCTTTTAGGGGAAAATATGCTATACTGATTCGAAGGGGGTGAAGCTGTGAACAAAAGATTTTTAAGAGTTGGTCTTGTGCTTTTTGTTGCATTGCTTTTGGGTGGCTGCTCTATGCGTACGACAGAGGAAATGTATGCTTTTCCCAAGCGGTCTGAGGCGTATAATAACCTTCAATCAGTGATTGACGGCGCTATGAGTGGCTTGCAGTATTGTCCCCCTTTGTCCGGTGAGAACCAGCAAACTGTTCAGATGGCAGACTTAAATGGGGATGGACAGCAGGAGTACCTTTTGTTTGCAAAAGGATCGGAAAGCATGCCCTTGCGCATTCTGATCTTCAATGAAGAGGACGGCGTTTATGTTCATTCGGAAACCATTGAAAGCAATGGCTCATCCTTTGATCTGATAGAGTATGTTCAAATGGACGATTTGCCCGGAGTGGAGCTGATTGTAGGCAAACAGGTCAGCGATCAGATTCTTCGTTCTGTATCGATTTACAGCTTTAACACCGGTAGGGCAGAATTACTTACATCGGTAAATTACTCGAAATTTCTCACCACCGATATGGACCGGGATGGAAACAGCGAGTTATTTGTACTCCTGCCCGGCCAGACTGAAACAGATAATGGCATTGCAGCGCTTTACCGGATCCGTAATGGTGTGATCGAACGGTCCAATGAGGTGAATATGTCCCGACCGTCAGATCAGCTGAAGCGGATCATATCCGGAAAGCTTCACAGCGGTGAGTCTGCTGTTTATGCGGCAAGCGCGGTAGACAGCACAGCTATCATAACCGATGTCTATGCGCTTGTGGACGATGTACTTACCAATGTGACATTTTCCAATGAATCCGGAACCAGCGTGCAGACCATCCGGAACTATTATGTATATGCAGATGATATTGACGATGACGGTGTGGTTGAATTACCGGATCTCATATCCATGACCCATATGGACGAATTGGTCAGCGCCGATAGGCAGGATCTGATCCGCTGGTACGCAATGACCGCTCATGGCGATGAAATAGACAAAAAGTATACCTATCATAATTTTGTCAGTGGCTGGTATCTGGAATTGGACAAGGAATGGGCACCCAGAGTTGCTGTCCGGAATCTTGGCTACCAGTACGAGTTTTATGTATGGGACGTGAACCTGCAGGTTGTAGACAAAATAGCCTCTGTTTATGTCTTGACCGGCGGAAGCCGAAATGATCCCACAGCAGAGGAACAGCGGTTTGTTTTGCACAAAACAGATTCTGTGACTTATGTGGGATGCCTTTCAGAAGGCGCGGCAAAGTATAATATTGACAGCAATGATTTTATTAATCGATTTCATTTGATCCAGCACGACTGGAAAACCGGAGAGACATGAGGTGATCGTTGTGAGAAAAGTACTGATCATGGAAGATGAAGAGAATATTCGAAGCTTCGTTGTAATCAATCTGAAGCGTGCGGGCTATGATACCATTGAAGCCGGCACAGGACAGGAGGCGCTGGACAGACTTAAGGAGCATCCGGATATCGGTGTAGCGATTCTGGACATTATGGTTCCGGATATCGACGGATTTGAGGTGTGTCGCCGGATTCGCGCAACCTCAAAGCAGATGGGCATTGTCATGCTTACTGCAAGAACACAGGAAATGGACAAGATCACCGGCCTTATGACGGGCGCGGATGATTATGTCACAAAGCCTTTTTCTCCTGCAGAACTGACAGCCCGTATCGATGCGCTGTACCGTCGGATCGGCGGTGAGGCCGCGGTGAATGTGCAACTTCTGACGCAAGGGCCCTTTGTAATGAATACCCGTAATCATACCCTTGAGAAAAACGGCGCGCGGATTCGTCTTACCCAGGTGGAGTATGCCATTCTTAAGCTCTTTATGCAGAATCCAGGAAGAGCCCTTTCCCGGGAAGAGATACTGTCTTCTGTATGGGGCCGGGATTACGAAGGAGAGCTGAAGATCGTGGATGTGAATATTCGCAGACTTCGTATCAAGATAGAGGATGATACGACAAATCCTACTTATATCACGACTGTATGGGGCTTTGGATATAAGTGGGGCGCTTAAAGCATCGGTGGCCTGCCATTAAGGTCAAGGGACTGCGCCGTAGATGGATGATCAATACAGTAGGTGTGATCGGTGCATTGGGTCTTGCCTGTGTGCTTGCGATCACTGCATCATTTGCTGCGTATTACTATTCTTCCATGGAATCGGATATGCGGTACAGAGCCAGAACCACCACGGAATTTTTCGCAGACCACCTGAATCAAAATTACAACGATTATTACCAGTCCTGTATTACCTACGCCAAAACCTTTGATGACACCAACAATCTGGAGCTTCAGTTTATTAATGCGCAGGGTAGGTTGGTGGCATCCTCTTACGGTGAATGGGCAGGTCGATCCCCTGTAACATCAGATATATCCGATGCTATCAGCACAAGAGGGATCGGTAAATTTATCGGAAAAGATCCCAACACCGGAGAACGGATCATGGCAATCTCCAGTCCTATGATTTATAGCAACGGTGAGGTGATCGGCGTACTTCGCTATGTGACTTCTACCCGCATTGTGGATGCCCAGGTGGTGATGACGGCCTGTATTTGCCTGGCTTCGCTGGTGTTTGTCGTGTTCGTGGTGGTTATCAGCAGTAATTACTATATGCATTCCATCCTGGTGCCTCTTGCAGAGATCATAGAGAAGGCGAAGAAGATTGCCGGTGGAAGCTATGGTATTCAGATCCAGACCCACTATGATGACGAAATCGGTGAATTGGCAGATACCATTAATGAAATGTCAATCAAGATCAACCAGAACGAAAAAATGCAGACGGAATTCATTTCGTCGCTGTCCCATGAGCTTCGAACCCCTTTGACTGCGATCAACGGATGGAGTGAAACGTTGTTGGGTGGGGATAATCTGGACAAAGATACCCGCCGGGGCATGAAGATCATACACAGTGAAACAAAACGTCTGACAGAAATGGTTTTGAGCCTTTTGGACTTTACCCGTATCCAAGACGGCAGAATGACCCTGAATATAGAACTTACAGATATTCGTTCTGAGTTTGAAGACACCGTTTATATGTACGGCAGCCGGCTGGCTCAGGACGGTATTCAACTGGAGTATCTGGACTGCGATGATGAAATTCCGGAAATATCCTGCGATCCCCAACGGTTACGCCAGGTGTTCCTGAATATCCTGGATAACGCGGCCAAACACGGCAGGGAAGGCCTTAAAGTCGAGGCCTCTATCGGCTATGCAGATGATACGGTTATTGTCAAGATCCGGGATTTCGGTCCCGGAATCCCGGAGGATGAGCTTCCTCTTGTGAAAAGGAAGTTCTACAAGGGAAGCTCCAAAACAAGAGGTTCCGGTATTGGCTTGGCTGTTTGCGATGAGATCGTTGCTATGCACGGCGGCAGCCTGACTCTGGAAAACGCTGAAGGTGGCGGAACTTTGGTTACAGTCCAGCTTCCGGTATCTTAGTTAAGAAAGGAAAACTATGGCAGAATCGAAAAACACAAATTGCTGTGAACGGTTTAAGACCATGATCGGCGGACAAGCACTTATTGAGGGAATCATGATGCGTGGACCTCACAAAGATGCTATTGTGGTCCGTGATAAGGACGGCGTTCATGTTGAGGTTGCTGACAGAAAGCTTCCTCCGGAGAAATCTGTTCTGAAATGGCCGTTTATCCGGGGCGTGAGAAATTTTTTTGATTCTCAGGTCACTGGAGTAAAAGCGCTTATGCGTTCGGCGGACCTTTCTCCCGAGGAAGGCCAGGAAGAACCCTCCAAGCTGGATATATGGTTAGAGAATAAACTTGGGGACAAGCGTTTTCAGGATCTTGTTTTGGGACTGGGCGTTTTTATGGGTCTCGGCTTGTCCATTGTACTTTTCTTCCTGCTGCCAATGCTTGTGGGCTCGTTTTTTGACAAGTGGATATCCAGCACGGTCCTGCTCAACCTTGTTGAGGGTATGATCCGAATCAGCATTTTTGTCGCCTACATCCTTCTGGTTTCCCGTATGAAGGAAATGCAAAGAGTGTTTTCGTACCACGGCGCGGAGCATAAGACGATACGCTGTTATGAAGCGGAGTTGCCTCTTACTGTGGAGAATGTACGGCAACAGACCAGACTTCATCCCCGTTGCGGGACCAGCTTTTTGCTGGTGGTCATGGTTTTGTCTATATTGGTGTTCTCTGTTGCATCTTCCGGCCTTTTGGCGGCAGTGCCTGCGCTGAGAGAAATACAGTCAACTGCTTTATACCGGCTGATTATGATTGTATTTAAACTTTTGTTGCTACCCTTGGTGGTGTCTGTGAGCTATGAGATCAATCGGCTTGTAGGTCGGTATGACAACTGGTTCACCCGCCTTTTGACAGCGCCTGGCATGTGGTTTCAAAACTTTACCACGGCTGAGCCGGATGATTCCATGATCGAGGTAGGCATTGCGGCTTTGCAGGCAGTTCTCCCGGAACAGGAGGGAGAAGACCGGTGGTAAAACAGTTTTCTAAGCTTTATCTGGATGCACGGAAAGCGCTTATGACCCAAGAGGATACCCATACCGCCGGACTGATCGCCAGAAACCTTCTTTCCCACATCACAGGCATGACCACAGAAGCGATCCTCTCTGATGGAAACAGATACGCTTCGGAGGATGTTTGCCGGGAAATGGAAGCAGCGGTTTCCCGCGTGCTGGCAGGAGAGCCTTTGGCGTATGTGCTTGGGGAATGGGATTTTTACGGTATGACTCTCCAGGTGAATAAGAATGTTCTGATTCCCAGAGACGACACCTGCGCAGTAACCGCCCTGGCAATTAAGAAAGCGCTTTTTTTAGAAGAATCTCCCCGGATACTGGACCTGTGTACCGGATCCGGCTGCATAGGACTTGCCATTGCCGCAAGAGTGAAGGACGCCAAGGTTACGTTGGCAGATCTTTCTAAGGACGCTATTGCAGTAGCAAAGAAGAATATTTCTGCGCAAAAGCTTTCCGGTCGGGTAACATGTGTTGCAGCGGATGCCATGAAGCCGCCTGCGGCCTTTTTGGGAAAGTTTGATATGATCGTGTCAAACCCTCCGTATATCACTACGAAGGAAATGCAGGAGCTTCCGGATAGCGTAAAATGCTTTGAACCGCACATGGCGCTTCACGGAGGCGATGACGGACTTGATTTTTACAGGTCCATAGCGGAAAACTTTCGCAACGCGCTGAAACCCGGTGGTTTTCTCTGCTTCGAATTTGGCATGGGGCAGGGAGACGATGTTTGCCGGATATTGGAAAACAACGGATATACTATTCTGGAACGGTCCAGGGATTATAATGATATTGAAAGGGCAGTGCTTGCCCAATACGGTAGGAAGGAAAGATAGATATGGCAACGAAAAAAACAGTTTATGACGCCCCTACACCTGCAACTGACAAGAAAAAGGCGCTGCAGACCGCACTCTCCCAGATCGAGAAGAATTTCGGTAAAGGAACAGTCATGCGTCTGGGCGATCGTCCGGAGATGAATGTGGAAGCCATTCCCACCGGCTCTTTGGCGCTGGACGCTGCTTTGGGCATTGGCGGCGTACCCAAGGGTCGAATTATCGAAATTTACGGGCCTGAGTCTTCCGGTAAGACCACCCTTGCGCTGCATATTCTTGCGGAGGCACAGAAAATGGGCGGCGAAGTCGCTTTCGTCGACGCAGAGCATGCGCTGGATCCTGTTTATGCCGCAGCCCTTGGCGTAGATACCGATAATATGCTGGTTTCCCAGCCGGATACCGGCGAGCAGGCACTGGAGATAACAGATGCCTTGGTTCGCTCCGGCGCAGTGGATGCCGTGGTTGTGGACTCCGTGGCAGCCCTTGTACCTAAGCAGGAAATTGAAGGCGAGATGGGTGACACCTTTGTGGGACTGCAAGCCCGTCTTATGTCTCAGGCACTGCGGAAGCTTGCGGGAACGATTGCAAAAACCAACTGTGTTGTTATCTTTATCAACCAGCTTCGCATGAAGATCGGTGTAATGTACGGCAATCCCGAGACCACTACAGGCGGCAACGCCCTGAAGTTCTATTCTTCTGTGCGTCTGGATGTCAGACGGGTCGAAGCGATCAAGGAAGCCGGCAATGTGATCGGCAATAAGACCCGGGTCAAGGTGGTCAAGAATAAGGTTGCGCCTCCTTTCCGGGAAGCATATTTTGATATTATGTACGGACAGGGCATCAGCAAATGGGGCGAGCTTGTGGATCTGGCTGTCCAGATGGAGATCGTCCAGAAAAGCGGCAGCTGGTTCTCTATGGGCGATGAGCGGATCGGACAGGGTAAGGATAGCGTAAAGGCTTATTTGCAGGAAAATCCCGACATTGCTGAACAGGTAGAAGCGCAGGTCAGGGCAAACCTGCTCCAGGGCAATTCTGCAAGAACTGCCGCAAAGGCCGCAGAGCGTCCCGTTGCTGTAAGCGCTGACGATTTTGATGATGAGGATTGAATCTGTTGCCTCCCAGCCCGATCGGGCCGGGAGGCATCTGGTGCGTTTTGAAGACGGAAGCACTATGCGTCTCTACCGCCAGACAGTTGAAGATTTTTCTCTGTTCCCCGGTCTGGAATTGGACGAGGAGCAAATGGATGCCTTGCAGATCGCTGCAGGAAAAATGTCTGCAAAAATGCGAGCGGTCCGGATCGTTTCTGCCTCCAGTGTGTCCCAAAAAGATCTGGAGCAACGGCTGATTCATAAAGGGGAATCACCAGAACATGCAAAACAGGCAGTTGCCTGGATGGCAGAGCTGGATCTTGTGGATGACCGTAAAACAGCCCAACAGATCGTTCAGCGATGTGCGGCAAAGGGCTATGGTCTGGCGAGGGCAAAACAAGCGCTTTATGAGAAACGAATTCCTAAAGCATACTGGCAGGAGGCATTGGAGGACTACCCGGATCAGACCGACGCGATCGTCTCGTTTTTGCGTTCCAGAATTACCGATACCAATGACAGACAAGAGCTGCAAAGGGCGATCGACGCCTTACTTAGACGGGGACATGCTTATCCTCAGATTCGCAAAGGTTTGGAACAGTTATCCGTAGATACGGAAGAATTTCCGGAGGAATGAAATGGCAAACATTGGGTTTATATCATTAGGCTGCGCCAAAAATCAGGTTGACTGCGAACGGATGATGTACCGCGTTCAGGAAGCCGGGCATACAGTTCTCGGTAATGTTGTTGGGGCAGATGTTGTTGTGATCAATACATGCGGATTTATTGATTCCGCCAAATCCGAGGCGATCGACCACATTCTGCAAATGGGTCAGCTGAAGGATCAGGGTTTGATCGGTAAGATCCTTGTTACAGGTTGCCTATCCCAAAGATACCAACAGCAGGTTATGGAGCAGCTTCCTGAGGTAGATGGCGTTTTGGGTACCGGCAGTTATACAGAGATCGTACCTGCCATCGAACATTTGCTTCGGGAGGAAACAGTTTCTGATTTCGGTTCTATTGATGCACCGGAGGTGGAAACCGGCAGAATTTTGACTACGCCGGAGCACTATGCATATCTAAAGATCGCAGAAGGCTGCGACAACCGCTGCTCTTACTGCATTATCCCGTATCTGCGGGGAAAGTTCCGCAGTCGCGCTATGGATGATATTTTGTACGAAGCAAGATTGCTTGCGGACAGCGGTGTAAAAGAGCTGATCGTTGTTGCGCAGGATACCAGCCGATACGGAACAGACTTGCCGCAGCATAAACGTTTGCTGCCGGAGCTTTTGCGCCAGTTGTGTCAAATCGAAGGTTTCCATTGGATTCGCATCCATTATGTGTATCCCGATGAAATCGATGATGAACTGATTGAGGTGATCGCTTCCGAGCCGAAGATCGTAAAGTATTTGGACATTCCCATTCAGCATTGTAACGATAAGATTTTGTCTCTTATGAATCGCAGAGGCAACGGAGCATACTTGAGGACATTGCTTCAAAAGCTTCGTGATAAGATTCCCGGGCTTATCTTGCGTACCAGTGTGATCACCGGTCTTCCCGGCGAGGGGGAAGAGGAATTTGAAGAGCTTTGCTGCTTCTTAAAGGAGCTTCGGCTAGAGCGTGTGGGCGCATTTCCTTTCTCTCCGGAGGAGGGTACACCTGCTGCGGAAATGGAATATCCTGATGCCGAAATAGCTCAGCAAAGGGCTCAGATCATTGAAACGATCCAATCCCGTATTATGGATGATTGTAATGAAGCTTTGATCGGTTCCGTGCAGGAAGTCCTTGTGGACGGCTTTGACCAGGAGTACGAACAATTCTACGGACGTACTTACGCGGATTCTCCTGATATTGACGGTCGGGTATGGATCGCCTCTGAGGAAGCTCTTGTAGAAGGCTCATTTGTAAAGGTCTGTATTGATGGCTTGATCGACGGAGATCTTTCCGGATACTTATTGGAGGAATAAACAATGACAACTGCAAGTAAAATTACACTTTTGCGGGTTGCATTCATCCCGGTGTATATGGTTCTGATGTACCTGAGTGGAGGCCAGTCTGGGGTTTGGATGTGGCTGAGTCTGGCGTTGTTTATCATTGCCAGTCTGACGGATTATGTTGATGGCATGATTGCCCGAAAATATGATCAGATCAGTGATTTTGGAAAATTCCTCGATCCGTTGGCAGACAAGCTTTTGGTTATTTCTGCAATGGTCATGTTCTGTCAGTGGGGCAATTTCCCTGCCTGGGCGCTGATGATCGTACTGACTCGGGAGTTTGCGGTTACAGGTCTGCGCCTTGTGGCGGTGGGTAAAAGCAAGGTAATAGCCGCAGGATGGAGCGGAAAAGTTAAAACAGCCAGTACAATGATCGGTCTTTGCTTTATAATGGCATTTCCCGATGCAATCTGGCTGAGCAATGTTGTTGTTGCTGTTATTGTGGTTACTACGGTATACTCCGGAATTGAATATTTTGTTCAGAACTGGAAGTGTCTTTGGGAGTAACCCATTGGAGGTTTTACAATGAATGAAAAAGAAATCGGCGAGATTCGCCGTCGAATCCGCCGGGATCGTTGTAATATGACAGCTATTTACGGCTGTTTTGTAAATGCCCAGAAGGAAATCGTGTCTTCTTTTAAGCGTGGCGTTGGACTGATGCCGGAAAATGAGGCGGATAAGTACTTTTCTGTGATGAAAAGAACGCTTTCAGGAACGGTGGGAAAGAATTTGATCGACATTTCTTTCCGCACCTCGCAGGTTGCGGACAGTTCGGAACATAAAATGCTTATGCAGTTACGGGACTGCGCGTTGCAGGATGACGATTTGCGGATGTCATTTTATGAAAAGGTGATTGCATCTGTATCAATGGATGACAGTTTTTTGATTCTTATGGGTTGCGACAGTTATGACGTGCCTTTCAAGACCAGAGATGGACAGACCCAATCAGATGCGTCTGCTGAGACATTTACCTACATTCTTTGTGCTGTTTGTCCTGTGAAGCTGACAAAACCCAACCTGCGCTATATTGCAGAGGAAAAGGAATTTCACGATGGTGGCGCTGAGCAGGTTGCTTGCGCTCCGGAGCTGGGCTTTATTTTCCCTGCGTTTGATGACCGTTCTGCCAACATTTATAATGCCCTTTTTTATACCCACGATACCAAGCAAAGTCACCAGAGCTTTGTGGATGCAGTTTTTAACACCAGCATTCCCAAGCCTGCGGCAGAGCAGAAAAAATCCTTTGAGACCCTCTTGGCTACATCCTTAGGTAAAGAGTGCAGCATGGAAGTGGTACAAACAGTCCATGATCATCTGTGCCAATGTATAGAAATGCATAAGGAAAGTAAAGTTCCGGAACCCCTCCTGATTTCCAAGGAGCAGGTAAAGGCATCTTTGAAAAGCTGTGGTGTTTCGGAACAGCATGTTGCTAAGTTTAGCTTAGACTATGATGAGGCTTTTGGATTCGAGGCAGAGGTGCATCCTAAGAACATAATAGATCACAGAAAATTCGAAATCACGACACCGGATGTGTCGATCAGAGTGAATCCTGCCAGAAGTGATTTGATCGAGACCCGTGTGATTGGCGGCGTAAAGTATATTTTGATCTGCGCAGATGAAAATGTGGAGGTCAACGGGGTTAATATTTCCATTGGTGAAGGCGAATTTGCTGAAGTATGACCGAATGTTATAAATTGCCTTTGTTATACCGGGAGGATATGATATGAAGTTTGATATGAAGGTGCTTGTTCGATGCCGGATTCGATTTGAAAGCGTATGGATACACTATGCAACCGTTCTGACTGGGTTGTCCTTTTTCCTGTTAGTTGTAAATTTTTTCGGATTGCGTAATTTGATGGATTGTAGCCTTGGCGAAATTGTTTTTTCTATGGCTATACCTATGGCTATATGGATCGGATTTATGGTTCTGCTTCGGGGAATACATTTTCAAAATGCGAGACTATACGGCGTGCTGGGTTCGCTGTACTGTGTTTGCATGATTGCGCACACCTTTTCGTATGACAATATATTCTTGACTGTATTTGCCGTGGTTTGGTATTTGCTTACGGCTGTCATCTGTCTTGGTACAACCTGCGGTTTCATTGCAAATCGAGCGTATATGTCTCTTTCGTTTTTTTTACCGGCAATCTACCGACTTGTCTTTGTTGATTTAGGTAAATACATCTTCAAATTGGATGTTCTTGGATTTGTTCCGGAAGCGGCTGCTCTCAGCGGCCTTGCGGTTTTTGGATTGTTTGCCCTGGCACTTGAGGCGAAGGCGATAAATAGAACACCCAAAAAGCGTGTAAGAGCAGAATAAAAGAATCCCCTCCGGTTTGCATCCGGAGGGGATCTGCATATGTATTATTTGCTTTCCTGAACAAGAGAAACGATAATGTCAGCGCATTTTTCAATTCCGAGAACACTGCTGCTGAGGCTGATATCGTAGTTTTGCGCCTGACCCCAGGTTCTGCCGGTGTAGTGATGATAGTTTACGCGGCGGCGCCTGTCTTTTTCCTGCAAACGGGCTTCGGGACTTTTTTCAGATTCGCCGTAAAGACGGACGATCCGGTCAGCACGGAAATTTGTGTCGGCATGAATAAAGGTATGGAGGCAGTCCTCCCGGTCCTTGAGGATATAATCCGCGTTTCGTCCAACAATAACACAAGGGCCTTGTTCTGCCAGCTGCAGGATCACACCGCATTGAATATTCCAAAGAAAGTCAGCGGTGGAAAGACCGTTCATAACACCGGGAACGCCATGATGGGCAAAGGCATAGGAAAACAGACTGTTTCCGGGAGCATGCTCACCGTGTTCTTCCACAAATTTAGGGGCAAATCCGGACTCGAGTGCGATCTGATCTACCAGCTCCTTATCATAAAAAGGGATCCCCAATCTGTTGGCAACTTCATGACCAATGGTTCGTCCGCCACTGCCAAATTCCCGGCTGATAGTTATGATTTTCTTTTCCATACGGTAACCTCCTTTAAGATTTTGTTTTACAAGTATATTATAATAAATGCATTGTTAATTGTCAAATAAATGCTTTAAATAAAGACCGGGCAGAACCTGCCCGGTCATAAAATTATTGAATCTTGATTCCGCAAACCTTTTGTCCGCGGGTGCCAACAACAATGGTATTTTCAAACACAACAGGAGATGCTTCTATATTGCCACCAAGATTAATAGTGGAAAGGGTTTCGCCGGTGGTGCTTTCTACCAGACGCATGCGTCCGGCAGCATCGCAGATAATGATATAAGCGGTACCGTCCTCTGTATACACGGCAGTGGGGGAGCTCCAGGTATACATACCCATTGTCTGCTCCCAGATGATCTCACCTGTCTGGGTGTCCAGAGCAAAGAGGAGTCCCTGCTCAATGCCGGGAGTCCTTGCGATGGAGTAGATGATCATGTTCTCCAGCGTTGTTCCGTCTCTGCCAAGGATAGGGGAGGACAGAATGCCACCGGAAACCCCGGAGTTATAGGCTACGCCGTCAAAGGTTTTTTCCCAAATGACCTCACCGGTCTGGGCGTCTAACTTGTGTACATAGGTAGTTCCTTTAGCGTATTCCATAGAGGTTGCTGTGTAGATGTATCCTCTGCCGTCATCTTCCCAGCGGAATACAGGAGTTGCGTTTATATCGTCAAAAGTATCCTGTGCCCATACAAGCTCCATTGTGTTCAGGTCAACACAGATAAACATTCCGCCGTTATCACCGCAGTACAGATATCGGTCAACAATAATTGCGCTGCACTCGCTGCCAAGTTGGCGGCCTGTGTTGGTGGTGTAACGGGTCTTGACGGAAATTTCAGGATCTATAGACAGAGTGCCTGCGGTTTTGTCAAACTGGGTATTTAGTTTGAGAGTGTAGAGGATACCGCTTTCCCCGGGCCAGATCAATGTGTCGGTTTCTGCATCTACAAGAGGCGCAGAATCAAAAGCATACCAGCCTCGTTTTGCGAAACTATCGTAGCCGCTTCGCTTATACAGGATCGAACCGTCGATCAGACTGACGATGTACATCTCAGGCTTTTTGCCGCTGTAATCCTCGTCGGGCAAAAGCGCACCGGAGCCCACATAAAGAATAGGATAGCCTCTGGGGTCGAGAGAGCCTGCGCCTTTGAAGTTCATGCCCATCCAGATAGAATCCCGGGTCTTGGTTCCATCCTCCAGATCGAAGAAGTGAATGTTGCCATCCAATGTTGCATAGATCACTTCTACAAGATCTTCTTTTGCCTTTTTGTCCTCGTATAAATTCATAATTGCTTTGGTTTCCGCATCCCAGCGGACGACCAAAGGCTGCCCGGTCCAACCTGCGCCACTCCATGTGTTATATGCGCCGATCCCGGTTTCCCAAATAGCAGAAAGGGTTTTGTCAGTAACGGTAGAATATCCAAAGGTCGCTCCGGTGCGATAATTATCACCCCGGAAGGTGGTGATTCCTTCCAATGCGGTGTAATCCTCGGGGGATCCGAATGTGATCTCTTCAGGTCTTTGGTAACTGTCAACAAGGGAATCTTTTACCATAATATCCCATTTAATGTTCCAGTTTGCAGGATCGCTGTCTTCAGTGTGTCCCGGCTCAAAGAGAGGAAGGGTTGGCTCGGTGGCAGGTTCCGTAGTTGGCTCAGTGGTTGGTTCTGTGGTTGGATCTGAAGGTTTCGTAGAGGGCGTTGTTGAGGGGGTTGGGTTGGTTGTGACTGTAGGCGCGTCCGTAGCGGATAATGTATCCTCCAGCACCTGATATCGGTTCAGACAAAATATGCCACATCCAAAAACGATCAGGGTCGTTGCATACATAAGAGCGAGCAGAACAGCACTGTTTCCCAAGCCGAGGCCGCGCTTTTTCTGACGGATGAGATAGAAAGTCATGATTATGCTGCCCAAGACTAGAACCCCAAGGATTATGGTTAGGACAGTGAGTGCTGACTTCATAAGATCAAATGTAGCGCTAAGCTTCGTTGATGCGTCTGCGGCAGATACCGGAATGAGAAATCCGGTAAATAAGAGTGCAGATAAAGCCATAAAAACAGATTTTTTCATGGTCTCCTCCGGATGCAAATTATTATACTTTGGATTATACCACCGGCTAGTCCTATGTGCAAGTATAATCCCGAATTTTGTAGAAAATCTATGAGATTTGTACCCCAATAGACAGAATATTCGTTGTCATTTTCATTGATGTGTGATATAATTTTACTATCTGTATCGGAGGGAAAACCATGAAAAACATTGCACAGACACTGGCTGAAGAGCTTGGCCAAAAACAACAGTATGTTGAAAATGTGATATCTCTTCTGGATGAGGGGAATACCATTCCGTTTATTGCCCGATACCGGAAGGAAATGCACGGCACAATGGACGATACCACCCTGCGGAATCTGGAAACCCGTCTGAATTACTTGCGGAATTTGCAGGAACGTAAGGAAGAAATCAAGAACGCCATCGAAGGACAGGGAAAGCTGACTGAAGAACTGGCAGAAGCGATTGACAATGCCGTCACGCTTGCAGAAGCGGAGGATCTGTACCGTCCGTACAAGCAAAAACGTCGCACAAGAGCGACTGTGGCAAAGGAGAAAGGATTAGAGCCCCTTGCTCTTGCTATATATGAGCAGAACGGGGAAGACCCTGCAACCTTGGCGATGGATTATATCGACCCGGAAAAAGGGGTTGAAACACTGGAGGATGCCCTTGCCGGAGCATCGGATATTATTGCGGAGATGATCTCTGATGATGCGGATATCCGCAAATCTCTCCGGCAAAAAATGGAACGTTCGGCAATCCTCACTTCCCAGGCAACAGATCCGGAGCAGGACAGTGTGTACAGACTGTATTACAGCTTTACTTGCCCTGTTTCCAGACTGCAGAATCACCAGATCCTTGCTATCAATCGGGGTGAGAAGGAAGGCTTTTTGAAAGTCACAGCCACTCTGCCCGGAACAGAGGGACAAGCATTGGTGTGCCGTGGCGCATTAAAACCGACTGCCCATATATCTACCTTTGTGCGGGCGGCAGCAGAAGATGCCTATGTCCGGCTCATTGAGCCAAGCGCAGAGCGGGAGCTGCGAAATGTACTGACAGATCGGGCGTCGGAATCCGCCATTGTAAATTTTTCTATCAATCTGAAACCCTTGCTTATGCAGCGCCCGGTCAAAGGCTTTGTGACTATGGGACTTGACCCGGGATACCGGAACGGTTGTAAGGTTGCTGTTGTGGACGGAACAGGCAGAGTGCTGGATACGTCAGTTGTATACCCGACTTTCTCCGACAGAAAAAAAGAGGAAGCAATCAGAATTCTGTCCGCAATGATCCGTAAGCATGGCGTTAAACATATAGCCATCGGTAACGGCACTGCTTCCAGAGAGACAGAAGCAATGACTGTGGAGATGCTCCGGGGATTACCCGGTGTCAGCTATATGATCGTCAACGAGGCAGGAGCGTCTGTTTATTCCGCATCCAAGCTTGCTGCAGAAGAGTTCCCGGATTTTGATGTCAATCTCCGCTCTGCCGTTTCTATCGCCCGTCGGCTGCAAGATCCTTTGGCAGAGCTTGTGAAGATTGATCCAAAGGCTATCGGCGTTGGACAGTATCAGCATGATATGCCCCAGAAACGGCTGGATGAAGCTCTTGGCGGCGTTGTAGAGGACTGTGTCAATGCAGTAGGCGTGGATATTAACACTGCATCTGTCAGCCTGTTGCAACAGGTTTCCGGTCTTACAACAACTACCGCGAAAAATGTGGTGGTTTATCGTGAGGAAAACGGACCGTTTACAGCCAGGACCCAAATTAAAAAGGTACCTAAGCTTGGGCCGAAAGCCTATCAACAATGCGCCGGGTTCCTTCGTGTACCTGAGAGCAAGGAGATCCTGGATAATACCGGCGTGCATCCGGAAACCTATGATGCTGCGGAAAAGCTATTACAGCTTTGCGGTTATCGGAAACAGGATGTTTCTGCTGGAAATATCGGAGATCTTGAAAGCCGTTTTTTGGAACTGGGAGAGGAAGAAGCAGCCCGCCTGTGCGGCGTAGGTGTACCCACGATCAAGGATGTGGTCAAGGAACTGCTAAAACCTGGTCGTGACCCGCGGGATGACCTGCCTGCGCCGATCCTGCGCACGGATGTTCTGGAGATGAAGGATCTGAAGCCAGGAATGGTCTTGTCCGGAACGGTTAGAAACGTGATTGATTTTGGCGTGTTTGTGGACATTGGCGTCCATCAGGACGGACTTGTTCATATTTCCCAGGTCTGTAACCGTAAACTGCGTCACCCATCAGAGGTTGTCCAGGTAGGGGACGTGGTTAAGGTCAGCGTGTTGGAAGTGGATGAAAAACGCAAGCGCATCAGCCTTACAATGAAAAACATCCCGGAATAAAATCGAAATGCCACCCAAAAGGGTGGCATTTTTCTATTTGGTTAGTATTATCACATCTTCAAGACTATGTTTTGGTACTTCAAAAATACCGTCTTCTGTTTGTGAATAGCGGATGTTGCCGTCGATACAGGGGACTGCGCGACTGGCATGAGCGGGATAACCGAGAGCGATAAGTAGCTCAGGGATAAGCTCCGGCTCAAGTCCTAAAAGGGAAGTTAAAGGCTCGCGAGAGAAAGAACCAATGCAGCATGTACCCAGACCGTACTCTAAGGCGGTCAGCATAATGTTTGTAGAGGCGGCGCCGATATCAAAATCACAGGATTTCTTGACGCGGCTGTCTCTGAGCAGGACGATATAGGCAGTGGGTTCTTCTCCGTGATTAATTTTGAAGTCCGGTAAGTATCCTGCCCAACGGGTCAGGGAGAAAATTTTGCCGGTGATTTCCGGATCGGAAATAACGGCGTAACGTACAGGCTGCAGATTATTGCCGCTGGCGTGCATCCTTGCCATATCTACAAGATCGAAAAGTATTTCCCGGGAAATCGGTTTTGGTTGAAATTTGCGAATGGATCTGCGCTGTAAAATTGCACTTCTGATGTCGATCATATTTCTGAAACCACCTCGAATTTTATAAAGCGATTCCCACCCCGTGTGGGTGGGAATCGGAGTAGTCTGCGGCAGATCGCCGCTGGTGGACTTGAAGGGATTCGAACCCTCGACCCCCACAATGCGAATGTGGTGCGCTCCCAACTGCGCTACAAGCCCATAACATCTGAATTATACCGCCTGTAAAGTTTGTTGTCAAGAAAAACCGGCAGAAGATCAAAGAATCTTCTGCCGGAAAGGATAACATTATTGGTAGCGATATAAGTATCGGTCAGCATAGTCCATAAACAGCTGCCAGTCTGCGGCTGTCAAGTTGTGGTCTCCGGAGGAACGGTGATATGCGATGGTGCCTTTATGATAAGGCTTGCCGATCTCAATTTTCTCGTCAACGATCACACCTTTTTGACTGTATAGTTCGAAAACAGGGGATGCCAGCTTGCAGGAGAGCAGTTCTTCATCAGGACCTGCCCAAATATCCTCTTCATTGCTTTTTACATACAGGGGACGGGGCGCGATTGCGGCAAGAAGCATGTGCTGATCAAAGGGCAGCATTTCCTTGCGTTCGTTGTATTTCTGGTAGTTGCCGCAGAACCAGTTGCTGATGTTGATTGCCTTAATGGATTCCATGCCTTCGGTTGTTCCGCGGGTATAGGCAGCACCGGAGCAGCCGGAATCATTGGAGATCACAAGGGCAAACCGGGGATCGGTCGCGCCTGCCCAAAGGGCGGCCTTGCCTGCCCGGGAGTGACCGCAAATACCGGTATAGGTATGACGAACATCCGGATCGGTTTCCAGATAATCCATGATGCGGCTTGCACCATATGCCCAGCCGGAAACATTGGCCCAGGAACGCTGATCTCTGTGGGTAGTGTTAGGCTGAACTGCGCCGAATACGCCCTTTTTAAAGCCGGGTTTGTGGATCCAGTCGGGAGCGACCGCAAGGGTAGACATGACCGCACAGCCGTAGCCACGGTTTGCCATTGCAAGGATGGGCAAAAAATCATTGTCAGGATTCTCAACAGGCAGGTTTGCTTTCATGCTGCTTTCGTTGAGAACATGTAAAAACAGAGGGACAGGGTTTTTCTTGTACTGACTCTGGGGAAGGAACAGATCAAAAGGCAGATCATAGCCGAGGAAGGAAATGGTAACACATTTCCGAACCAGGGGATAGCCCAGGTAGTTTTCGGTAATGCTGTTCACCCGGAAGGAAATATCATCGGGTCTTTCCAGAGGACGAACGCCGTAAATAAAGTTGGAAAGCAAAACCATGATCTCCTCGCGGCGATAGGTTTCCCAATCCTCAACAGAGGTGATTTTTTCTCCGCATAGAAATAAGTGGATCAAGTCTGGAATAGTCCATTTTGCTCGCTCCTTTATATTTTTATGATAAGTTCAGTATAATCCATTGGACTCAAAAGCCAAGAGAAATAACATGTATTATCCTGTTGCTTGACATGCATTATAGGGCTAAGATCATATTTCAAAATCGGGAATAACGCCGTTGTTTACATTCTCAATAATTTTTATGGCCTCGACCTTTGCCCGTTCAATTCCCACGGGTGTTTTCATCCAGTTATCTCGCCTTGTGTTGCTGTCATTTGCTGGGCAGGGGATGATAGTAATATGCTTTGGGAACAAATATCTCGCAATAGCTAAGCTGCGTCTCATATGATAAGTTGTTGTAACTAACAAGACTCTATGAACTTTATTTAACCAATAGTTTCTTTGCAACTCAATCAGGGCAAAGAGAATGTTTTCTACTGTATTCTGTGATGAATTTTCCAGAATGATGTTTTCTTCTGCTATGCCCAAGTCTATCGCTGCTTGTCGCATGTACTCAGCCTCACTACATTTCCCGGTTGGAAAATCGCGCAATTTGCCGCCGCATAACAGTATTTTGTTAGCCCGACCAGCCTTGTGGGCAGCAACAGCAGCAGGGATTCTATATTTTGCAGCCTTTACACTTCCTAATACAATAATGCAGTCAGCGCTTTCTCCTGTATCTTCTATACCTTGAAATAATAACCTATCTATTACTTCTAGCGTTAATTCTTCACCTTTTATCTGAGAAACCAACATTTATTATTTCCTCACTGAAGTATAGTATATCTAACAATCTTATTTAACAAAGATCAATATCATACACAAAATGCTCATCATTCACTTTGACAAATCCAATGCTTTGAAACATTTTTTGAGACTGAGTATTAAATGCGTATATTTCTGCATGGAGTTTTTGGATATGTTTCTCCCTTGCCAGCTGAATGATCTCAGTAATAACGCGTCTGCCTATATGTTTGTTTTGAAAAGGCTTTGCAATTACAATATTAACCTCGCCATTTGGCTGTAAACATACATCGCCACACAATCTGTTCTTGTATTTGATGTAAAATAAATCGCCGTGGGTGTCTAAGTATTTGTACATCCCTTTTAGCAGACTTAAATCATATACAGAATCCCTGTTGTCCACTTGTTTGCATAAATCCGGGTCCTGATACCAGACAAGACTGGCTTTATAATTTGGGTAGTAGGGAACAAGTGTGATTTCCTTGTCAACAATTCTTAATTTCATTATAGGTACCCTTCAATAAAGTTCAGGATTTTTGTGTAATTATATTTTAGCAAATATCCAAATTCTTTTCAACATGTTCTATTGTTAGGTAATATAGAAATATAGAAAACCCAGAAACCAATTTGGTTTCTGGGTTTTTCTTTACGCAAACCACCGTAAATTTTCATATAAAGCATTTTCAGTAAAAAAGCACCACCTGCATCATTGCAGGTGGCACTTATTTTATACAGATTACAGCCAGCCGGAGTCTTCGGATTCGGCCTTGGGGCTGCGGACAAGGA
>JAZNZT010000039.1:0-23538 GCA_045595075.1 Faecousia sp. | reverse complement strand
TGGCCTCCGACTTGAGTGGTGCTGGAGCCATAAATGGTGGTCAGCGGTGTTCTTAAGTCGTGAGAGACTGCCCGGAGCAGATTCGCCCGCATCCGTTCTTTTTCACTTTCTGCCTTCATAGCCTCATGCCGCTTCAGCTTGGTGGTAAGGGCGCTGGTGAGAACCGCAATTGCAATCATAATAATACCGGAGATCAGATTCACGGGAATCATGAAATTTAATGCAAAATACGGGAAAGTGAAGGCATAGTTTACCGCAATTGTGCCGGCAAAGGCTGCAAATACGCCATAAAGATATCCTTCGGTAAGAAGGGATATGAGAAAGACAGCAAACACAAAAACCGTTGTAATATGCTCCCGGACATCAAATATGTATTGAAAAAGCAGACTAAGCCCAAACGCGCAGATCAGAGAGACCGTTGTGATCAGGCTGTTCTTTACATGCTTTCTAAACACCCTCACCAAACCACCTTTTAAAAATTATCATATTCATTATACAACACTTTTAGGCAAAGAAACAGTTAATTATAAAAAACTTCTTATGCACTCTATTCCAAATACGCAAAAACACCCTACGACTGAAAATCATAGGGTGTTTTTTTGTTAATCTAAGGGTTTCATTGTGGGGAACAGGATGACTTCTCGGATGGTGTCTGCGCCGGTAAGGAGCATGACGCACCGGTCAATGCCGATACCCATGCCGCCTGTGGGAGGCATGCCGTATTCCATAGCATTGAGGAAATCCTCGTCCAGCATTTCCGTCTCATCGTCGCCACGCTCTCTCTGCTCCACCTGCTTCATAAAACGCTCCCGCTGGTCAATGGGGTCGTTCAGCTCGGAGTAGGCGTTGCCCATCTCACTATGGCAGATAAAGGCCTCGAAACGCTCAGTCAGCCGGGGATCTTCCGGGCTGCGCTTGGTCAGCGGAGAGACCTCAACGGGATACATGGTAATAAAGGTAGGCTGGATCAGATGCTCCTCAACCTTCTGGTCGAAGCAGGCATACAAGGCATTGCCCCATGTCTTTTCTGCGGCATCGGCAAGCTCTACACCCTTTGCCTTTGCGGCAGCCACAGCCTCAGCATCATCGGAAATGGCATCAAAGTCGATACCCACATACTCCTTAACAGCCTCCACCATGGTCATACGGCGCCAGCCGGGAGCCAGGTTCACCTTCTCACCCATCCACTCAACTTCGTAAGTGCCAAGGATCTCCTGAGCAGCGCCGGAGATGATGCCCTCGCAGATGTCCATCATGTCATGGAAATCCGCATAGGCCTGGTACAGCTCAACAGATGTAAACTCCGGATTGTGCTTGGGGTCCATACCCTCATTCCGGAAAATACGACCGATCTCATACACCCGGTCCATGCCACCGATGATCAGCCGCTTCAGGGGCAGTTCAGTAGCGATACGCATATACATATCGATATCCAAGGTGTTATGGTGGGTCACGAAAGGACGGGCAGAAGCGCCGCCGGCGATGGTGTTCAGCACCGGGGTCTCCACCTCAATATAATTCCGGCTGTCCAGGTAGTTACGCATAAACTTGATGAACTTGGAACGGATAATAAAGTTCCGCTTGACCTCCGGGTTGACCATCAGGTCCACATACCGCTGACGGAAACGGATCTCCTTATCGGTCAGGCCGTGGTACTTCTCGGGAAGGGGCAGCAGAGACTTGGAAAGCAGGATCACTTCCTTTGCCCGGATAGAGATCTCCTCGGTCTTGGTCTTAAATACCTCGCCGGTAACGC
This sequence comes from Faecousia sp., assembly GCA_045595075.1. Lineage (GTDB taxonomy): Bacteria > Bacillota > Clostridia > Oscillospirales > Oscillospiraceae > Faecousia. The sequence goes on along the minus strand of JAZNZT010000039.1, from coordinate 21,782 downwards.
CTACGATATCACCGATATCGTTTTTCTTAAACCGGGCGTATTCTTCCTCACCCAGCTCATCGATCTTCACGAACAGCTGGATACGGCCGGTGTTATCCTGCAGGTCGCAGAACATGACCTTACCCTGGCCTCTCTTGCTCATCAGCCGTCCAGCGACCTTCACGGTCTTACCTTCATAGCCTTCATAATATGCCTTGATAGCAGCAGAATCTGCATCAAAATCAAACTTGGTCTGCACAAAGGGGTCGCGACCCTCCGCCTGCAGCGCAGCCAGCTTTTCACGGCGGATCTGTGCCTGCTCAGATACCGGCAGCTCCGCCTGGGGTTCAAACTTTGCCATTACTTAGCCCTCGCGTGTTACATTGATAACCTTCATGCTGTAAGAGCCGGAAGGTGCATTGACGGTGAAGGTGTCACCAATGGACTTGCCAACAACAGCACGACCAAAGGGAGAATCGTCAGACAGCTTGTACTCCATGGGATTGGCTTCCTGAGAGCCGGTGATCTTATACTCGGTCTTCTCGCCGGTAGCCAGATCTTCCACAGTAACCTTACAGCCCAGGCCAACCAGACCGTTTGCCTCGTTCTCATCCTCAATGATCACAGCATGGGACAGAATGTCCTCGATCTCGGCAATTCTGCCGTAGAGCTTTGCCTGCTCGTTCTTAGCTGCATCGTACTCAGAGTTTTCAGACAAGTCACCGTAGGAGCGGGCTTCTGCGATCATAGCAGCGATCTCACGCTCACGGGTAGTCTTCAGATAATTGAGTTCCTTTTCCAGGTCTGCCAGACGCAGGCTGGTAATCTTAAATTCCTTTGCCATAATGAAAAATCCTTTCTCAAGCAAAAATTTCGATATCTTGTTCTATTATAGTGAAATTCTGCCCATTCGTCAAGCATGGGTTTTCCCTTTTTCCCGTTTATTTCAGTGCTTCTACTGCCGCCTGTATCTGGGGGTCTTTCTCAGGGTCCAACAGGCCTGCATAGATCATCGCGGCTGTCTGCTGATCCACCGTTACACCCACTTCGGGTTTCAGTCCGCCAACCTCTGCCAGGCTGACACCCTTGGGCGTATAGTATTTGCCCACGGACAAGCCTACCGCAGAGCCGTCATTGAGCTGGAAGGTGTTCTGGAAGTAGCCTTTTCCCGAAGTCTGCTCTCCCACAACTACTGCCCAGTCATATTCCTCCAGCGCCGCTGCAAAAAATTCTGCCGCAGAATAGCTTTGTCCGTTGACGATCACCGCCATAGGTATTTCCAGGCACTCCTCGTCTGAGGAGTCCACGGTTTGCTTCCCTGTATAGCTTTCGCTGCGGAACAGTTCCCCTTCCGGCAACAGATAATCCAGCAGATCCACCAGTTCGGTTTTATAGCCACCGGGGTTGTTCCGCACATCAAAAATCAATGCTTTTGCCCCTTGGGTGACCAGCTCCTCGATCCTGGAAATCGTTTCGCTGGCACAGCGGCTGTCAAAATTGGCAATGGTCACAAGCCCGATATTACCCTTAAGCATCTGCCCCTTGGCGACCACTGTTTGAATGGTTTTACGGGTCACGGAAACTGTCAGCTTTTCCTCTCCGCGAAGAATGCCGATGGAAACCTGTGTCCCCTCTTCTCCCCGGATCAACTGTTTTGCTTTGTCTAAGCCAAGGGCAGAAATCGACTGTCCCTCCACCTCAACGATCACATCCTCCGGGATAATGCCCACCTCTAAGGCAGGACTTCCCGGCTCGACCTGGGTCACCTTTATACCTGTGCCGTCCTTCAACGGCGTTACGGTAACACCGATGCCCACATAGGCATTATTCATCTGCTCCATATGCGCGGCATATTCCGACGCCGGAATATAATAGCTCCACCGGTCGCCCAGAGAATCCACCATAGCATCTGCCGCCGCATCCTCCATGGCTGTTTTTTCCGCATCGCCGATAAAGCAGGTCAGAATCAAATTCTCCAGTTGCTCCAGCTTGCTCTGTCCCTGTAACGTTTCTCCAAGACACAGAAAAAATGTCACACCGGAAGCCAGTACCGCCACCAGTATATAAGTCATTGTCCGGGTAAGGATCGTTAACCACCGGTTTTGCTTGCTCATACTTTTCACCTCAAAGTATTCCGATAACAGAACATTTCCCACAGTCCTGAGGACTGTGGGAGATGTTTATCGAATGTTGATATAATTTGCCGGATTCACCGAACTGCCGTTGTAGTAAACACCAAAGTGCAGATGGGCGCCGGTAGAGGTTCCGGTGGAACCTACATAGCCGATCACCTGTCCGGCCGAAACATATTCTCCCTCAGAGACTATGTAGTGAGTCATGTGCAGATACTTGGTCTCATAGCCATCCAAGTGGTCAACGGTCACATAATAGCCCGCGGACCAGTCATATGTAGCAAGAGTAACCAAGCCGCTGCGGCTGGCAATAATAGGTGTTCCGCTGGGAGCCGCCAGGTCAACACCACTGTGGAAGCGCCAGTCACCGTACACCGGATGGATCCGGTAGCCGTAGGGGCTTGAGAACCGGGTATAGTCACAAGGCACCAGCCAGGTAACGCCATTCACATCGTTGCCTTCTCCGGCAGCGCCGCCGGAGAATACCGGAGGCTTGGTGGTAGGAGGAACAGATGTTGCCAGCCACTCCTGGTACTTTGCGTCGTCGTATTCTTCTTCCTTATCTTCGATCTTATTCAGAAGATCTTCTACATTCTGCTCTGCCTGATCCAGAAGCGCCTCAAATTCTGCCCCGGAAGCAATCAACTCAGCAAGCAAGCCATCTGCTTCGACGCGCTTTTTCTCCAGTTCCGCCTGGGAAACACTCAGCTCTGCCTTGGTCTGCTCCAGCGCAGCCTTTTCTGTCTCCAGCTCCTGCTTTGCCGCAGCAACCAGTTCGGCAGCCTCACTCATTTCCTTCAGACGTCTTCTGTCGGACGCGGCGATCTCCTCTACCATGTTCACCCGGTCCAGAAAATCAGCAAAGTTGTTTGCCTGGAACAGCACCGACCAGTAGGACAGCTCTCCGTCCTCTTCCATGGCGCGGATCCGTTCCTTATTCTTCCGGTTCAGTTCGGTCAGTCTTTCTTCTGCCTCTTCCAGTTCCTCCTGTTTATCGGCGATAAGCAGGCTGTATGTGGAGATCTGATCGTTAATATTATCGACCTTCTCATGGAGCATGAATATCTCCTGATCGATCACATTTTTTTGGGCAACGATCTGCTCCATCTGGGTCATATTGTCAGAGAGCTGGTCTTCCAGATCAGAAATGGTGGCATCGATCTGTTCTTTCTCTTCCTTCAGCGCATCCAGCTGTTCTTTCAGCTCGCTGGAGCTGGCTGCTGCACCTGCAAGAATCGGAATAATACCTGCGATCAGACCCAGTACCATAACGACCGCAAGAACGCCAGCCATTATGGATACGAATAATTTTCTATTCCTCATAACAGGCCCCTTTATACATTCATAAACTTACGGATGGAGGTCCAGCTGCCCACGATACCGACAAACAGTCCCGCTCCGGCAAATGTTACTACCATAGGGACCAGCAGTTCCGTAAAGGGCACAAAGCTGAACAGCTTCAAGGTATCCACCGCATCCAGACGCATTACCAGAGCGTCATACATCAGCCATTCCAGACCAAAGGCCGCCGCGGCGCCTACCATGCCCAGAATAAAGCCTTCTACCACAAAGGGCAGGCGGATAAAGCCGTTGGTGGCGCCCACCATCTTCATAATGGCGATCTCCTCGCGGCGGTCATACATAGCCAGCTTGACCGTATTGGAAATGATCAGCAGGCTGACACCTAACAGCACTACGATCACCGCAAGAGAGGCAATGTGCAGTACGTCCTGCATTGTGGAAAAACCCTCTGCCAACTCATAAGCCGCATTGATCTTCGCCACACCCTTGATCTGACTGATCCTCTCCACAGTGTCCTCGATCAGACTGTTATCCGCCAGCGTCACCACATAGCGGTGGCGCAAGTCGCTTGCTTCCACGCCGGAGAAGGCACTGTCACCCTGATGATCGGCAACAAAATCCTCCAGCGCCTGCTCCCGGGTAACAAATGTAGACTGATGCACATTTTCGATCCGGTTGATCTGGGTGCCGATGCTTTTTGCCTCATGGTCCTCCAGCTCGCTGTCGATGTACACCAGGATCTCGTTGGTCTTATTCAGATCCTCCACCATGATATTCACATTGTAGATCAGGCAGGAAAAACTGCCCACGATCAAAAGACATGCCACTGTTACGCAAACAGCAGCAAAGGACATAAATCCGTGAAGGAATATCCCCCGGATGCCCTCTTTTATTAAATATCCAAGATTATTGATCTTCATAACTGCTATACCCATCCATTCCGTCGCTAATGACCCGGCCTTCGTTGATCGCGATTACCCGCTTACTAAACCGATCCACCAGATTCATCTCATGGGTGACCACCAAAACTGTCGTCCCAAGATTATTGATCTCCTGCAGAAGACTCATGATCTCAAAGGAACGGGCAGGATCCAGGTTGCCGGTAGGCTCGTCGGCAATAATGGTGGAGGGGTTGTTCACCAACGCCCGGGCAATGGCAAGACGCTGCTGCTCGCCGCCGGAGAGCTCATTGGGGTGGCGGCGGCTCTTGGTTTCAAGACCCACCAGTTCCAGCACATAGGGCACGCGGTCCCGGATCTCCCGTTCCCGGGCGCCGATCACGCGCATAGCAAAGGCAACATTATCATAGACCGTTCTGTTCTCGATCAGACGAAAATCCTGAAACACCACGCCAACCGTCCGGCGCAGGTAAGGAATCTCCCGTTTGCGGATCCGTTCCAAGGAATAGCCGTTAACATGGACCGTTCCGGAGGTGGGTTTCAACTCTCCCGTGATCAGCTTAATGATCGTGGACTTTCCGGATCCGGAAGGCCCCACCAGAAAGGCAAACTCTCCATCCTCGATCTGCATAGTAACGCCACGCAGAGCGTGTGTACCTACTGTATAAGATTTTGTTACATCGGTAAATTCTATCATTTCTCTTTCCGCTCCCAAAATCAATGTAACCAAATTGTAACATATTGCAAATGTTATGTCAATGCGATGCCGGAAAAAATAGATGGAATCTGTACCACTCTTTTCCAAAAAAACGGATCGCACCAAGTGCGATCCGTTTTAAAAAATTATCTTGCATCCCGGGAAGTCAGGTATTTGCGGACCATCAGTGCCACCTTAAACACGATAGCATGATCAAACTGCCGCAGATCCAGACCGGTCAGCTTTTTGATCTTTTCCAGGCGGTACACCAGGGTGTTCCGGTGGACAAACAGCTTCCGGGAGGTTTCCGATACATTCAAGTTATTCTCAAAGAACTTATTGATGGTAAACAATGTTTCCTGATCCAGAGAATCAATGGAATTCTTCTTAAACACCTCAGACAGGAATATATCGCACAAGGTAGTGGGAAGCTGATAGATCAGTCTGCCGATACCCAGATTCTCATAGTTGGAGATACTCTTTTCCGTATCAAAGACTTTGCCGACCTCGATAGCAGTCTGTGCCTCCTTGTAAGCATCTGCCAACTCCCGCAGATGGCCCGCGACTGTGCCGATACCGATCGCCACCTTGACAAACAGCTCGTTCTTCAGGGCATCCTCCATAGACTGGGCGATCCGTTCCAGCTCCTGAGCAGAGGTCTCCCCTTCCAGATGCTTCACAACTGCGATGTCCGTCTCATTGATGCTCAGTACAAAATCCTGCAGCTTGTCCGGGAACATGCCGGAGAGGGTATCCACTGTTGCCATATCGCCATGACCCAGCTGCCGGACCAGGAATACTGCCCTGGGCGCGTCTGTTGCAAAATGCAGCTCCTTCGCCCGGGTATAGATATCGCTGGGCAGGATGTTATCCATAATAATATTTTTTACAAAGGTGCCCCGGTCATGCTTTTCCTCATAAAAGTTCTTTGCATCATTCAGAGCAATGTATGCCAGGTTACAGTATGCCCGGGCCTGCTCGTCGTCGCCATAGCAAAAGACTGCGTATTCAAAAGCGTTTGTACTGCTGAGGATACCGCGGAAGGTCTTCTGGTCATAGGAAACCGCAGCATCTGTTCCTGCCGCGCGGACAGCGGCGTCAGGCCAACGCTCACCCAGCACAGAAACATCTGTGCAGGAAATTACACAGCCATCGGTATCGATGACACCGAAAGTCCGGTCTACGGCGTCCTTAAGTTGAACGATCACACTCTGAAAAACACTGTTTGACATTTTCCAGGCCTCCTTAGAATATTGCACAAAAGCTTAAATTCACAAAATTTCACAGCTATTATACACATCTTTTGCATATTTTGCAAGAGGGTTTCGACATTTTCTACAAAACTGTTTCATTTTTTTATGGATTTTACCGATAAACATAGCTTTTGCAATATCTTTTCAGGCTAGCAAAACCCGGAGAGCAGAATATTTTCGGTCATTCCGACAACAGTTTCCGTTCCACTTCTGTCAATATCCTTATTTCTCCTCTGGGCAAGTCCGCCAAAGCAAGGCCGCCCTCTTCCCGACGTTCCAGATAACTGACCGGCATCCCCCGGGATGCCATCATCCGCCGGACCTGATGGTATTTCCCCTCACAGACCGTTACCATGCTCTCCCCCAGTCCCAAAGGCTCCAGCTTTGCCGGCAGACAGACTGTCCCGTCTTTCAGTGTGATGCCCAACGCAAAAGCACGAATATCCTCCTCGGTTGCAGTGCCTTCATGCTTGGCGTAATAAACTTTTTTCACTTCCTTTTTGGGGCTGATCAGTCGGTGCAAAAGGTCTCCATCGTTGGTAAACAGCAAAAGTCCTTCTGTTTCCTTATCCAGCCGCCCCACAGGTTTCAGATCCATATGCTTCAACTGGGCAGGCAGCAACTCCATTACCGTTTTCTGAAGGGCATCCTCTGTGGCTGTGACATAGCCTGCCGGTTTGTTCATCATAACCACTAATTGCCCCACCGATCGCAGCGGCTCTCCATCCAGACAGACCGCCCGGCTTGTAACATCCAATTTCATGCTGCTGTCTTTGACTGCCACGCCGTCTACGGTGACCCTGCCCGCTTTAATGATGGCTTTCACCTGACTTCGGGTGCCCACGCCGCAATCGCAAAGAAATTTGTCCAGCCGTTCCATAGTTCCTCCGTTCTATCCTGTCCACCCCATGAATAGGCTGTAATGCCAATCTATTCTGGGAGGGATTTGAAATGATGGTAATGACCGCAAAGGTCAATCCTAAAAAAATCGGGATCATCCTTGCCGCTGTGGCTGGCGTGATCCTGGCGCTGATCCTGCTGTTTGGCGGCGGTGACAGCACCCAAACCGCTGCCCCTGCTGTATCCAACAACGATGGCAGAGTGAAATTTCTGACCGATCTGGGCTGGCAGGTCAACACCTCTCCGGCAGAGTCCAGTCAGGTGAAGATTCCTGAGGAGCAGTCGGAAGTATATGAGCGCTACAACGCCCTGCAAAAAAGTCAGGGGTATGACTTGAGCCAGTACGCAGGCAAGACGGTCATGCGTTACGTATACAAGATCAACAACTACCCGGGAGCCACCGAGCCTGTCTATGCCACATTGCTGGTCTATAAAAACCAGATCATCGGCGGAGATGTGACAGACACTTCTGCCAAAGGGGTCGTTCAGGGTTTTAAGATGCCCAAGCCCGACACCACAACGCCCACAGAGCCTACCGTGCCTTCTGCTACCTAGTTTATCACATTGCCCCGGTCTTGACAAGACCGGGGCAACCATGCTATGCTGTATACAAGTTCATAGCTTCAGGGCAGGGTGCGATCCCCGACCGGCGGTATAGTCCGCGAGCGCTGCGCGCTGAATCGGTTTGATTCCGATACCGACAGTATAGTCTGGATGAAAGAAGCATTTTTAGATCCATATGATTTATTGTCGCCCTGTGCATTGTATGCTCAGGGGTTTATTTTTTATGAGGTGATGACATGGCAAAATTACTGGAACAGGCAAAGGACAATCTGACCTTCCTTCTGGTCTGTGGCGGAATCGTGGCTGCCCTTGCTCTGGCGGCAAGGCTTTCAGAGCGGTTTTTACCGGCAACCCGAAAAGTCTCCCCCGCCCGCAGGATCTCCATTATCGGCATTTGCTCTGCCATTGCCACTGTGCTGCATATACTGGACTTTCCCCTGCTGTTTCTCGCCCCGGAATTTTATAAACTGGACTTTTCCGAGCTGCCGGTGATGCTCTGCGGTTTCTACCTGGGGCCCTCCGCATCGGTTCTGTGCGAAGCAGTCAAGATCCTGCTGAAGCTGCTGTTCAAGGGTACCAGCACCGCCTTCGTCGGCGATTTTGCCAATTTTGCCGTAGGCTGCAGTCTTGTGCTACCGGCAGTGATCGTATACCACACCAAAAAATCCAGAAAGAGCGCTCTTCTGGGATCGATCGTCGGCACCCTGATCCTGACTGTTTTTGGAAGTGCCTTCAACGCCATATACCTGCTGCCCAAATTCTCCCAGTTGTTCGGTCTTCCCTTAGACAGCATTATCGCCATGGGCGCTTCCATCAACGGCGGCATCACCTCTGTCTCCACCTTTGTTTTGCTGGCAGTTGCGCCGTTGAATCTGATAAAAGGCTGCGCCGTATCGGCGCTGACCCTGCTCCTTTATAAACGGGTTGCCCGGCCATTGTTTGAAAAATAACAAAAGGAATCGCCCTCCACCGGAGGGCGATTCCTTATTCTTCTGTGGGCTCTGCAGGTTCTTCTGCAGCAGGAATTTCTTCCACCGGCTTGGTTTGTTTTCTGGGAGGCATACCCATATCCTTTTTTCTGGAGAAAAACAGGAAAAAGGGCAAGGACACTGGGAATACAATGCTTAAAACCAAATAAAGCACCGCGTTTCCGGGATCGCAGGACACAAACAAATCGTATAACGCTATGTACTCGATCACCATAGCTGCCACAGCCACAACAGCCATCAGTCCGAATAAAACCATAAAAATCATCCAGAACAGCATAAATCCTGTGCCGCCGTCAGCCCCTTGAAGCATCATGATCGCACCGATCACCGGAGCAGGGATCGCTGATAGCATCGTTACGGCAGTCAGTCCCACCAGCCATTTGCGCCGGTTGCGGATACGACCCTTTCCCACATACTGATACTGGTCGGAAATACTGCCCATGATCCACATATTGCCCACCGGCAGCCACGCCAGCCAAGGATTGCGGATACAACGGCGCTTGGCAATGGTGTACAATCCCACAGACTGCAACACATAGGATAAAACCATAAAAGCAAACATCAAAAGGTATATACCCAGAAAAAAGATCAGAAAAATCTCCAGGATCTCCATACCTTCATCCATAGGCATAGGCGCATAATCAAAATTCGGCATTGAACACACCTCTTTCTCTTTAGGATATGTTTATGTTACCACATTCAGACCTGAATTGCAAGGAAAAGCGGCTGCCGGGGCAGCCGCTTTTGATTATTTTATCAGCTTGCAGACAAGCTCTGTATAGGCGACGGGATCTTCCAGAGGAAGCTCTGCCATCAGCTGCGCCTGATAACACAAAAGCTGGGCATAGTCCTTTGCCTTTACCGGATCTGCGGTCACAGTCTCCACCAGCACCTTTACTGCCTCATGCTCCGGATTCAGCTCCAGGATCCGTTCTGCCGGGAAGTGAAACTCGGGATTGACCCGCTTCATATACTTCTCCATCTCAAAGCTCATTCCGGAAGCAGGGGTCATGCAGACAGGATGGGTTCCCAGATTGGCAGAAAGCTTTACTTCTTTCACCTGTTCGCCCAAACTTTCCTTGACAAAGGTCAAAAAGCCTTTCAGCTCCTCTGCCTTGGCGTCGATCTTCTGCTTTTCCTCCTCGGTCTGCAGTCCCAGATCCTCAGTGGTGGCGTTGCAGAATCCTTTCTCCCCATAGGTCATGAGGGTCTGGGGAATAAACTCATCCACCTCATCGGTAAATAACAGAACATCGTAGCCCTTGACGGACAACGCCTGCACCTGAGGCAATCTTGCCAAACGTTCCTTATTTTCACCGGGGACATAGTAGATCTTCTCCTGTCCCTCTGCCATAGCATCCACATATTCTTTCAGTGTGATCTGCTTGCCGGTATTATGACTCCAGAACAGCAGAAGATCCTGGGTGGCATCCTTATGGGCGCCGTAGTCGGACACCGCGCCGAATTTCAGCTGTCTGCCAAAGACACTGTAAAATTCCTCATATTTCTCCCGCTCATTTTCCAGCATGGCGGCAAGCTCCGACTTGATCTTCTTCTCGATATTCCGGGCAATGATCGCCAGCTGCCGGTCATGCTGCAGCATCTCCCGACTGATGTTCAAAGAAAGATCCTGGCTGTCCACAACGCCCCGGACAAACCGGAAATGCTCCGGCAGCAGGTCGGCGCAGTTCTCCATGATCATCACGCCGGAGCAGTACAGCTGCAAGCCTGCCTTAAAATCCTTGGTATAGAAATCGTAAGGGGCTTTTCCGGGAATATACAGCAGTGCTTTATAAGACACGCTGCCTTCAGCGCTGGAGTGGATCACCCGCAACGGCTTGTTGTAATCGAAGAATTTCTCCCGGTAGAAGCTGTCATACTCCTCCTGGGATACGTCCTTTTTATTCCGCTGCCAAATAGGGATCATGGAGTTCAACGTCTCTTCTTCGGTGTAGCTTTCGTACTCCGGCTTATCCTCGGGGCTGTCCTCCTTGACCCGGGATTTGGACACCTCCATACGGATGGGATAACGAATATAGTCTGAGTATTTTTTCACCAGATTGCGAATCTCGTACTCCTCCAGGAAACGGGAATACTTTTCGTCCTCTGTATCCTTTTTGAGGGTCATGATCACATCTGTGCCGGGATACTCTCTGTCCCATTCCTCCACAATGTAGCCATCCGCCCCGTCAGAGGTCCACTTCCATGCGGTATCCTCGCCATACTTTTTCGAGATCACTGTCACAGAGGACGCCACCATAAAGGCAGAATAGAAGCCTACGCCGAACTGACCGATAATATCCACATTCTCGCTGCTCTCCATCGCCTGCTTAAAGCCCAGAGAGCCGGACTTGGCGATGGTGCCCAGGTTCTGCTCCATCTCTTCCTTGTTCATGCCGATACCGTTATCGGACACAGTCAAAATGCCCGCGTCCTTTGCCCGGGTAATGGTAATGGCAAACTGATCCCGGGAGATGCCCACCTTATCATCGGTGAGGGCTGTATACGCCAGCTTGTCGATGGCATCACTGGCGTTGGAGATGATCTCCCGGAGAAATATCTCCTGATGGGTGTAGATCGAGTTGATCATCAGATCCAGCAGACGCTGGGACTCTGCCTTAAATTGCTTCTTACGCATGATAATTCTTCCTTTCGTTTAGCACTCTTTTTGTGTGAGTGCTAATATTATAACGCACTTGCAGAAAAATGCAAGTCTCTGGAAAAAAGTTCTTTAATTATTTACAGATTTGTGATAAGATTAAACTGTATTATTATGTCAGCGAGGAGTTAATATGATCACAGTTAGCAATTTAGGTATGCAATTCGGCGGTCAATGGCTGTTTCAGCATGTGGATCTGCAATTTCTGCCCGGCAACTGCTACGGCATTATCGGTGCCAACGGCGCAGGCAAGTCCACTTTCCTCCGTCTTTTGACCGGGGAGCTGGAATCCACCTCCGGTTCTATCTTTATCGACCCGGACAAACGGGTATCTGTTCTGAAGCAGAACCAGAATGCCTATGACGAGTTTTCCGTTATGGACACGGTCATTATGGGCAATCAGCATCTTTACGATGTAATGAAGGAAAAGGACGCTATCTACGAAAAGCCCGACTTTACCGACGAGGACGGTATCCGCGCTTCAGAGCTGGAGGCAGAATTTGCGGAGATGGGCGGCTGGGAGGCTGAGTCCGACGCATCCCGCCTTTTGCAGGGTTTGGGTATCGGCACCGAGCTGCACTACGATACAATGGCAACCGTCGACCCCCGTCTGAAAGTCAAGGTTCTCCTTGCCCAGGCGCTGTTCGGCAACCCGGACATCGTTATGCTGGACGAGCCGACCAACAACTTAGATATTGAGGCCATCAACTGGCTGGAGGATTTCCTTTTGGACTTCCCCGGCATGGTCATCGCCGTTTCCCACGACCGTCACTTCCTGAATACCGTCTGCACCCACACTGTGGATATCGATTACGGCAAGATCAAGATGTATGTGGGCAACTACGACTTCTGGTACGAGTCCTCCCAAATGGTGCAGGCCATGATCCGGAACAAAAACAAGAAGAATCAGGAAAAGATCGAAGAATTACAGCTGTTCATTCAGCGATTCTCCGCCAACAAGAGTAAAGCCAAACAGGCAACCGCCCGCCGGAAGCTGCTGGACAAGCTGACTGTGGAGGAAATGCCCTGCTCCACCCGCCGCTATCCCTTTGTTGGCTTTATGCCCGAGCGGGAGCTTGGCAAGGATATCCTTACCGTCAATGATGTTTCTGTCACTGTGGACGGTGTAAAACTACTGGATAAAGTCTATTTCTCCGTTGGCAAAAATGACAAGATCGCCTTTGTGGGTGAAAATGAGCTGGCGCAGACTGCCCTGTTCCAGATCCTCATGGGCGAGTTAGAGCCGGACGAGGGCTCTGTGAAATGGGGCATCTCCACAGTGCGCAGCTATCTGCCCAAGGATAATTCCGAATACTTTGACGGCAACACCATGGAACTGGTGGACTGGCTGCGTCAGTATTCCGTAAAAAAGGACGATGTGTATCTCCGGGGCTTCCTTGGCCGTATGCTCTTTTCTAACGAAGATGTATTCAAACAGGTAAACGTTCTGTCCGGCGGTGAGAAGGTCCGCTGTATGCTCTCCAAGATGATGCTCTCCGGCGCCAATGTGGTGCTGCTGGATCAGCCCACCAACCACCTGGACATGGAATCCATCCAAGCGGTAAACAAGGGATTGGAAGCATTCAACGGCGTGGTGCTCCTTGCCTCCCATGACCACGAAATGCTGACCTCCACCTGCAACCGGGTCATCGCCTTCCAGCCCGACGGCACCATTATTGACCGCTACGGCACATATGACGATTATCTGGAATGGATGGCCCAGCAGAAAGGAACGAACTGATGAAAAATATCCTTGATATTATTTCTGAAAAGGTGCAGCAAGCCTTTGCAGATGCTGGTTATGACGCTTCCTTTGGACGGGTCACAGTGTCTAACCGACCTGACCTTTGCGAATACCAGTGTAACGGTGCGCTGGCCGCTGCCAAGCAGTATAAATGCGCGCCCATTCAGATTGCTAACAGTGTTGTGGAAAAACTGGATGCAAACGATTACGATCTGGTAGAGGCGGTCATGCCCGGCTTTATCAACCTGAAACTCTCCGGCAGCTTCCTGCAAAGCTATTTGGAACAGATGCGGGGCGCTGCGGACTTCGGTGTTGAGAAAGTGGGCGCTGGGAAGACGGTTGTGGTAGACTACGGCGGACCCAATGTGGCAAAACCTTTGCACATCGGCCACCTGCGTTCTGCCATTATCGGCGAAAGTCTTAAGCGACTGTACAAATTTTTCGGCTACAACACCATCGGCGATATCCACCTGGGCGACTGGGGGCTGCAGATGGGCCTCATTATCACCGAGCTGCAGGACCGTCAGCCGGAGCTTATTTACTTCGATGAAAGCTACACCGGCGAGTACCCCGCAGAGCCTCCCTTCACCCTCTCAGAGCTGGAGGAGATCTACCCTGCCGCCTCCGCAAAGAAGAAGGAAAACGAGGACTTTGCGGAACGGGCACACACCGCCACCTTCCAGCTGCAAAGCGGCAGACCCGGCTACCGGGCGCTGTGGCAGCACATTATGAAGCTGTCTCTTGCAGATATGCGCAAGATCTACGATAATCTGAACGTCAGCTTTGAAGCTTGGCTGGGTGAGAGCGACGCAGATCCCTATATTCCTGCAATGGTGCAGGATCTGAAGGATCGTGGCATCGCTGTCCAGAGCGAAGGCGCATGGGTCATTCCCGTTGCTGAGGAGTCCGACAAAAAAGAGATCCCTCCCTGTATTCTGGTCAAGAGCGACGGCTCTGCCATCTATGCAACCACCGACCTTGCCACTATGGTCCAGCGGATGCAGGATGTAAAGCCCGACAAAATGTTCTACGTCACTGACAAGCGGCAGAATCTGCACTTTGAGCAGATCTTCCGCGCCGCAAAAAAGAGCGGCATCGTTCCCGAGACCACCGAGCTGGAGCATCTGGGCTTCGGCACAATGAATGGCGCAGACGGAAAGCCTTTCAAGACCCGTGAGGGCGGCGTTATGCGACTGGAACGGCTGATCGCTGAAATGACGGACTTCGTCCGGGCAAAGGTCGTGGAGAACAAAATTGTAGACGAGGCCGAGGTGGAAGAAACCACCCAGAAGATCGCCATGGCAGCCCTCAAGTACGGTGATCTGTCTAACCAGCCCACCAAGGACTATGTGTTCGACATGGATCGCTTCGCCGCCTTTGAAGGCAACACCGGTCCTTACATCCTCTACACCATCGTCCGAATCAAGAGCATCCTTGGTAAATACGGCGCGTGGGAGCAGCTTCCCATTACGCCCCCTGCCAATGTCTATGCAAAGGATCTGATGCTGTCCATCACAAGGTTTGGTCCTGCAATGGAGAACGCGCTGAAGACCTCCTCCCCCAACCTGATCTGCGCCTATATCTACGAGCTGGCTGGTGCGGTGAACAAGTTCTATCACGAGACCAGAATCCTCTCGGAAGAAGATAAGAACTTGCAGGCAGGCTATATTGCCCTGATCGCTCTGGCAAAGAACGTGCTGGAGACCTGCATTGATCTGCTTGGTTTCTCCGCTCCGGAAAAAATGTAATAAAAAAGCGGACCGATCGGTCCGCTTTTTTTATGTGTCTATGATCCCCTGTTTTTCCAGCATATCCAATACTGCCTGTCCCCGGGCGGTGAGCGCCATGCTGCCGTGAACCGGATACCCCTGATAAGCAGACATATCAAAGCCTGAAAGGGGTTTATCGTAGTCAAGGCTGATCAGCGCCTTTTTCTCCAGACAGGCGATCACCTGACTGTACATCTGCCGGGACTGCTCTGCATCTTCCAAATAGACCGGAATCATATCGTCCGCCCGCCGCGCCACCGGCAAAAAGGGGATCTGCCCCAACATACCGAGCATTTGTATTTCCGGTTCAGTTAAAACCAGTTCTCTGGCGCAGCCACTGCAATTTCCGCAGTCTCCACCGCAACAGCTCATACACTCACCTTCTTTTTAGTTGCTATCTTACTGAAAAGCCATTATACTATAACTATATCATACCGCAAAGGAGTCTGCAATATGCCTATCGTACACATTACCAAAGACAATTACAATGAGCAGGTGCTGCAACCCGGCGCAAAGGTCTTACTGGACTTCTGGGCGCCTTGGTGTGGCCCGTGCAAAATGATTGCCCCCTTCCTGGAAGAGATCGCGGCTGAGGACGAGTCCGTGGTCATTGGAAAGATCAATGTAGATGAGGAAATGTCCCTTGCCATGGAATTCGGGATCACCAGTATCCCCACTTTGATCCTTATGGAGAATGGCCAGAAGAAGAATCAGCTCATTGGCTACCGTCCTAAATCCGATATCTTAAAGCTTCTGGATTAAAAAATTCCGATGGGAGCGCCTTTACAAAAAGGTCTTTCCCATCGGATTTTTTTGCCCCTTAACTAACTCGCTGTCTCAACCCTCGTTTTTCTTCTTGCGGACAGCACCGATCACAGAGATCACCGCAAGCACGATACATACTGCACCGACGATCTGCAAGGGCACCTCAAACAAGCCAAAAGGAGTCCAGACATAATCTTCTCCCAAAACCGTTATCAGAATGCTACACACAAGAAAAAGAATGCTTCCTACAAGGGGGTTTTCCTTTTTTGTCTTTGTATCGTTTTTTGCCATAGTTATGTTCCTACCCCTTCATATTCTTTATTATAATCAATCCCAGGATACTGGAATCAATTCATATTCCCGGCTGCCGATACCCAGAGCAGCCGCCGCCTCAACGGTAAGGACACCGTTCCGGCTCTCAATGCGTTCGATCAGGTGATCTCTCCCCGGGTCTTTGGATGCGTATACCAAATCCAAACAGGCTTGGTCGATAGCCACCGGATCTGTGGAGACCAGCACACCGATATCCGCCATGCAGGGATCTTCCGCCACAGCGCAGCAATCACAGTCCACACTCATATTCTTCATCACATTGACATATGCCAGCTGTCCCTTGAAGAAATCGATCACAGAGCTGGCCGCATCTGCCATCGCCTCCTTAAAGGCATTGCCATCGGCTTTCCAGAAATTCTCTGTATCGCCGACACCGTGAATATATTTCTTGCCAAAGGCAGAGGCAAAGCCGATGGACAGCTGCTTCAGTGCGCCGCCATAGCCGCCCATAGGATGTCCTTTAAAATGAGAGAGGATCAGCGCGCTGTCATAGTCGGCAAGATCCTTGCCCACATAATTCTTTTTGATCCGCTTGCCGTTGGGGATATCCAAAACCATGTCCGGACCTTTGGCATCCAGCAGATCCACCCCAAAGGCATCGCTCCAGCCATGGTCCTTAAATGTCTTCATATGATGCTCCGCCGTATCCCGTCCGCCGGCATAGGCGGTATTGCACTCTACGATCGTGCCGCCTACATAGTTAACCACCGGTTTCCAGAAGTCCGGCCGGAGAAAGTTCTGATTTCCCGGCTCGCCGGAATGGACCTTAACTGCCACATTTCCTTCCAGCTTTACCCCTAACAGCTGATACAAATTCAGCACCGCTTCCGGGGTGATCGTTTTTGAAAAATAGACCTTAGCTTTCACTGTCATCGCCTCCTGTTTCCATTATATAGAATAATAAATCTTTTCGCAACCGGAATTTTTATGGATAAGCCCTCTTTTACAGCAATATGCTGTTTTGGGAGGGATCACTATGAAACCAAATATCAAAAATCTAATTATTGCCCTTGTTATTCCTTTGTTGGTAGGCGGACTGTCCGCCTTATTGAGCGGCTCGGGAATGGCTGATTACGCTCTGCTGAACAAGCCGCCTCTATCACCTCCGGGATGGGTATTTCCTGTTGTCTGGACCATTCTGTATTTACTTATGGGCTATGCTTCCTACCGGATCTATACATCAAATGCTGACCCTAAAGAGAAGAAGCAAGCCCTTGGTTTATACGCGCTTCAGCTCTTTTTTAATTTCCTGTGGTCCATTGTGTTCTTCGGTCTTGGCTGGCGGCTTGTGGCATTTTTTGTGCTTCTGATCCTGTGGGTGCTGATCGTCCTTACCATACGCGCCTTTTCCAAGATCGACGACAAAGCGGCTGATTTGCTACTTCCCTATCTTCTGTGGGTCACCTTTGCAGGATATTTAAATATTACTGCATATTTATTAAATTAAGACTACCATTTTTCTTTGGATTGTGGTATACTGCAGACAGAACACTTTAAGGAGGTAGTCCCTATGGCTAACAAATACGCAGGCACCCAAACCGAGAAGAACCTGGAAGCCGCTTTTGCCGGCGAATCCATGGCAAGAAACAAGTACACCTATTTCGCATCCAAAGCAAAAAAGGACGGCTACGAGCAGATCGCTGCCCTGTTCCTGAAAACTGCTGACAACGAGAAGGAGCATGCTAAGCTGTGGCTGAAGGAGCTGGAAGGCATTGGCAACACCGCCGAGAATCTGCTCCATGCCGCTGAAGGCGAGAACTACGAGTGGACTGACATGTATGACGGTTTTGCCAAAACCGCTGACGAGGAAGGTTTCCCCGAGCTGGCTGCCAAGTTCCGTCTGGTCGCCGCCATTGAAAAGCATCAGGAAGAGCGTTACCGCGCCCTGCTGAAGAATGTGGAGACTGCACAGGTCTTCGAAAAGAGCGAGGTCAAGGTATGGGAATGCCGGAACTGCGGTCATATCGTAGTCGGCACCAAGGCTCCCGAGCTGTGCCCCACCTGCGCCCATCCTCAGAGCTACTTTGAGCTTCACGAAGCAAACTACTGATCTGTAATCAAAACAACGCCGCCTATCCCAGGATAGACGGCGTTGACTTTTCTTTCAAGGCATTGTTTTCAGTTTCTGCAACAGTGCAATATTCCTGTCCAACTGTTCGTTCCGATCTTTGCTTTTTTGCAGAGAAATCGCACTCACTTCCCAATCCGGAAACAACTCGCCGTATCTATTAAGTACCGCTTGCAAAACCTCCTCGATCTCATATTCATTTACTTTTTTTATTGCCGCCATAAGATCATGCATTTCTTTTCATCCTTTCTCTATTATACTTCCATTCAATATGATAACACTTTGTTTGTATAATTGCAACTTAATTGTTGGTATACTGTTACTAAAGTTTTATCGAGGTGTTATCATGGCCACAAATAAAATACAAACAGGTATCCGCTTCGAACCGGAACTTCTTTATAAAATCGCATATGTTGCAAAAGAAAACAAGCGCTCATTGAATGCGCAATTGGAGTACCTTGCGCAAAACTGCGTCAAGGATTATGAGACCATCAACGGTGTCATCGAGACAAGCGATGACATGCTTTACGGAAAATAATACGCCGACCTTTAATCCATTAACAAACCGAGCAACGCCGCCTATCCCAGGATAGACGGCGTTGTTATTTATTTGCGTTTTTTCTCTGCCTTAATGGTTTGTAACATCGTTCTGTAATTCAGGTATGCCTGTGTTTTTCGCAGTCTGCGCCAAGCCCGATTCCAGCAAGCCATGCATATCACGAGTACCAAAAGCAGTCCTGCCAGAACGATCTGCATGATCTTCACCAGCAGCAGTCCTGTATCCTTCACATAGGTATCTTTTCCGATCCCGTTCATACCGGAGGAATTGGCAAGATTATACAGATTGCGGTGGCATGCCTGACGCATAGCAGTGACCACCACCGGATCCTGCTCATAGGAAGCCAGCTGCTGTCTTGCATGCCACAAGGCCCCGTGATAGGCACTAACACCGGTCAGAATACCATTCACGGCATCTACCCGTGTTCCTTTTCCGATGTCCGCAATATAAACGCCCCGGTTGCCCCACTCCTGCTGCAAAACCCCTGTTATCATAGGCGCACAGGAATCTATCCAGCAGATACTTTCTATCATAACGCCGGTGGTATTGCATTCCTCCAAAGGTTTTTGGAACGCCTTCAAATAGATTTCCCGGGCAGCCTGTTCATTGAGCCATACGCCTTGGACGCTATCATTTCCAGCAAAGCACCTGACTACCGCATCCACGCCCTTTTCCCGAATTGCCCGGATCTGGGCAGCTGCTATCTCGCCTGACAGGAAGCTGTCTCCGATTCCTCTGTCGCAGGGTGTCCGGCGGACATTGCAGTCCGGTCCGTACAGACATGCCGTCTCTGCTGCCAAGGCGCTGCTTCCGACCACCTTGCCCACCTCATAGATCAGCTGGGTGTTAAAGGTTGCGGCAAGAACATCTCCGGAGGGAAATCCCTCATCCAGTTCCATGACGCTTTCTGCCCGGACGCCGGGCGCCTGAACAGATTGTACCGGCATTCTGAAATAGTAGGCATCCCCGATCAACGATACCATATCCCCGAAGGTCAGCTGATCCAGAAGCTGATCCCACAATGGGTCATCGTAGGCAAGGCCGATCATCTCAAAAAGCTTCCGTCCGTTTTTCGCTCCCAAAACAGGCATGTCCACAGTCTCATAATTCTGGGGATCATACTGCAATGACGGAAGTGTAACCGTCAGATCCTCCTTTGGCCACGTCCCCTCCCAGTCCGACCGGGACAGACTATTCACCTTTTGCAGACCGTCACCGACAAGATAATTTTTAACCGTTGTTCCGTTGAGGCTCTTTGCATAAGTCTGGGCATCCAATTCTTTCTGCGCATACAGATAAGTCATAGACCCATTGCCGTCATAATCCATGCGACCCTCGGTGTTTTCCACCGTATAGCCCTTCGCTGCCAGAATGTTATTTACCGCGTTATGGGCATCTGCTGCCACGGTCAGATAGTAATTTCCTGCATCCAGAATATACGCCCCTGCGCCGTGAGCATCATAGCTGGCAAGCTCCCGCCTATCCACATACACTGTAACAGTCTCGCTCTTACCCGGCTCCAGAAGTTGGGTCTTGCTAAATCCGCACAGCACTGCCGACGCCTTTTCTACGCCGTTCTCCTTATTATACTGGGTATAAGGGGATTGGGCGTACACCTGCACTGTTTCCTTACCTGCCAGACTGCCGGTATTGGTAACAGTGACCGCAACTGCAAACCGGTCTGTTTCTTTTTCATAGTTGACCTGCAGATCGCTGTAATCATAGGAGGTGTAGCTTAATCCGAAGCCAAAGGGGAACGCAACATTGTCAGCGTATACAAACTTCCCCGGATTGCCACTGTCCATTACATAGTCTTCATATCGGGTCTCATAGTATTTATACCCTACATAGATTCCCTCGCGGAAGACTGTACCGCTTTCAATTCCCGTTCCCTCACAGATCTGCACAGCAGGGGAAGACCCGTTGTCGTAGCAATAGGTATCCGTGAGACTTCCGGAGGGGTTTATCTTTCCTGCCAAAACATCCGTCACAACTTGCATGCCGCCTCTGCCGACACTACCGATCCAAAGACAGGCATCCACGCCGTAGAGATCCTCTTTCAGAAAATCCAGCTGCAAGGGATTGGATGTGTTGAGCAGAACGACGATTTTTTTGACCTTGCCTTCCGATTTCATGGATGCGGCAAAAGCCATCATATCTTTCTCATTTTGATCCAGTCTGAGGTGATCACCCTCCACAGCGCTAACACCACGGGAGACAGTAATAATAACTGCATCGCCATACTGGGCAACAGATTCCCTGGCAGCTTCCGTATATGCGTTCATGGGAACCTCTGCAATAATCTTACGGTCACCGAAAAGCCCCGAAAACCACATGTCATCATCCCGGCGATAGTCCGCCCCGGCACCGTTGCAGTAGAAGTCCCACAGCAAAGGATTTACCGTAAAGCCGGACACCTCAAGGGCGGTTTTCATATTCTCCCCATCGCCGTTGCATATGGGATCTACGGAGTTGGAGGACAGCGTACTGACTCTGGAGCCTGCCGCTAAAGGCAGCGCTCCGTTATTCATCAGTAAAACCGCACCCTCTGCCTGTACCTCACGGTAAATAAGATCCCGGTCGAATGCAAAATCTGATTTGAAATACATCGCATTGGGATCTTCCTTTTGCAGTTCCCAGAATGTGCCTCCCGCAACTGCGGCAACCGCATTGTCAAACAAACTTGCCGCCATACAAACAGGGACAAAAAGCAAACTCAAAATCAGACAAAGGATCGACAGGGTCTTCCATGCGGTTACCCTGCGACGCCGTTCCTTCTTATAAGCCCTTTTTAAAGAGCGCAACTGCATTTTCCGTACTTCCATGTCCATCCTCTTCCTTAAAACAAGGCTGTCATCGTTTCTTTTATATATTCGTAATAATACCACAGTTCAAACCGCAAATCAACCTCCAGCCGGCGGCGGCAACGCTCGTCCGCGTTGCATTTCATCTTTCGAATCTCCAGCGGTCCTTAAATAAAATACAGGGACACCCAAATGGGTATCCCTGTATTTTGGTGACCCGCTGGAGATTCGAACTCCAGACCCATTGCTTAAAAGGCAATTGCTCTGCCAACTGAGCTAGCGGGTCGTTGGCTGGGATGGCAGGATTTGAACCTACGAATGCCAGAGTCAAAGTCTGGTGCCTTACCGCTTGGCGACATCCCAATG
>JAZNZT010000038.1:0-4781 GCA_045595075.1 Faecousia sp. | reverse complement strand
TGTGGCCGATTATTCTCATTGCCGTACTGGCAATCGGACTCTCCCTGATCCTTGCCCGCAGAATGTCAAAGAATATTGTGGAACCGCTGAACAAGCTGAATCTGGAACAGCCCCTTTCCAACAATACTTACGAAGAACTTTTCCCTTTGCTTCGTCGGATCAATCAGCAACATCTGCAGATCAATGCCCAGATGCGGAAACTACAACACAGGACCGACGAATTTATTCAGATCACCTCCCATATGCAGGAGGGTCTGGTTGTGCTGGATAAGGAGACTCATATTCGCTCTATAAACTCTGCTGCCATGAGAATCTTCAATACAGAGGAATCCTGTGTGGGCTACAGCTTTTTTCAGGTAAATCGGAGCAATGCGCTGAGGCAGGCGCTGAACGATGCCTTGGATCATGGACACGGAAGCACAGTACAGGAGCTGGATGGCAGAGCCTTCCGCTTTGACATGAGTAGCATCCAATCTGAAGGAAAACTTCTTGGAGCTGTTATTCTGGCAGTGGATGTAACGGAATCCCAAAATGCGGAGCAGATGCGCCGTGAGTTCTCCGCCAATGTGTCCCACGAGTTAAAAACACCCCTGCAGGGCATCATTGGCAGCGCCGAACTGCTGGAAAGCGGTATGGTGAAAACGAAGGATGCTCCCAGATTCGTGGGTCATATCCGCAAGGAAGCATCCAGGTTGGTAAATCTGATCGAGGATATCATCCGTCTTTCCCAACTGGACGAGGGCGTGGATCTACCGAATGAAAATGTGGACATGCTGGAACTAGCTGAGGATGTGAAAGCAATCCTAGAAGCCAGCGCTGCTGAGAAACAGATTTCTATTTTCGTTTCCGGCGCAGGATTTACCGTTACGGGTGTTCGCAGAATGCTCCATGAGGTGGTCTATAATCTCTGCGACAACGCCATCAAGTACAATGTTCCCGGCGGCAGCGTGACGATCCATGCGGAGAACAATCGCCTGGTTGTCAGCGATACCGGTATCGGCATTCCGGCAGAGCATAAGGATCGGATTTTTGAACGGTTCTACCGGGTGGATAAAAGCCATTCCAAAGCATCCGGTGGTACCGGTTTGGGACTGTCTATCGTAAAGCATGCAGTTGCCTATCACAGGGCGGAAATTCATTTGGAAAGTGATCCCGGAAAAGGAACTGCAATTACAATTCAATTTTGAGTCTGACCGCATCCATTTGGGTGCGGTCTTTTATTTTACATACATTTTACATAGGCTTTTCAAACCCTCTATGGTATTTACATATGGTAAAATTTATAATGTAAGCTGTTGAAATGAGCATACTATCTCAAAGGAGAATTATTATGACAGCCTATATTTTCAAAATTATTACCCTTTTGGGTGGACTGGCCCTGTTCCTGTTTGGTATGGATGTAATGGGCAAGGCGCTGGAACGGCAGGCAGGCGGTAAGCTGCAAACCATTCTTTCCAAAATGAGCGGCAAGGTCTGGAAGGGATTCCTGCTGGGCGCGGCTGTTACCGCTGTGATCCAGTCCAGCTCTGCAACTACGGTCATGGTGGTCGGTTTTGTCAACTCCGGCATTATGACACTGAAACAGGCCGTTGGCGTTATCATGGGTTCCAATGTTGGTACCACCGTCACCGCATGGATTCTATCTCTTTCCGGCTTGGAAGGTGACAGCTTCCTAATCAAATTCTTCAAACCGTCTACGCTGGCACCGCTGATCGGCATTATCGGCATTATCCTCTACATGGGCAAGTCCGAGAAAAGAAAAGGTATCGGCACAATTATGCTGGGCTTTATGGCTCTAATGACCGGTATGGATCTGATGTCGAACTCCATGTCCTTTCTCAAGAGCGAAGCCTGGTTTGCTGACCTGATGATCTCCTTCACCAATCCGATCGTTGGTATTCTGTTCGGTGCTATTCTGACTGCTATCATTCAGTCTTCCTCCGCATCCGTGGGCATTTTGCAGGGCCTGTGTGTCACCGGTGCTGTGACCTATGGCGCGGCGATCCCCATCATTCTGGGCCAGAATATCGGCACCTGCGTCACCGCAATGATGGGTGCCATCGGTGCCAACCGTAATGCCCGCAGAACCGCTATGGTCCACCTGCTGTTCAATGTGGTAGGTGTGCTGATGTTTGTGGTGATCTTCTATGGCTTGGGCTTGTTCATCGATTGGAAGTTCTTGGGTGACTCCGTACAGGCATGGGATATTTCTGTAATCCATACCGGTTTCAACTTGGTTGCAACCGCTGTGCTGCTTCCCTTGAACGGGCTGCTGGTAAAACTGGCTTATGCCATCGTTCCCGAAGTCAAGGAGCCGGAAAAAACCGAACTTCTGGACGAACGCCTACTGGCGACTCCCGCTGTCGCTGTACAGCGTGCTCATGAAATTGCCAGCGAGATGGCAGCAGATGCTGCGAAAGCAATGCACCTGGCTATGGGTCTGACCAAGAAGTTTGAATCCGGTGTTATGGAGCAGGTGGTGGAGTTGGAAGATAAGACAGACCGGTATGAGGATGCGCTGAACACTTATCTGGTGAAGCTGTCCGGCATGAACCTTTCTGTCCATGACAACCGAATTCTGAACACCCTGCTCTACACCGTTTCCGACATTGAGCGGATGGCCGACCATGCTATGGCGGTTTCCAAAGCCGCTTTGGAAATGGAAGAAAAGAAAATTGAATTCTCTAAGCAGGCAAAGGGAGAGTTGGCAGTTTTGGAGCAGGCTGTGCTGGATATCGTGGATCGCACGGTTGCAGCTTATGGCAGCTTCGACCTTGATGGTGCCATTAAGATTGAACCCCAGGAGCAGGTAGTTGACGCACTGGTTCGTGAGGTCAAGTCCCGACATGTACGCCGTCTGAGAGACGGTCTTTGCACCGTGGAATACGGCTTTGTGCTGGAAGACCTGCTGACCGCCTGCGAGCGAACTGCAGACCACTGCTCCAATGTGGCCGTGGAAATGCTGCAGGTTTCAGAAGGTAAGTTGGAAGCACACGAATACCTGAATGCCCTAAAAGCCGGTGAACTCCACGAATCTGCCGCTTTCTCCGAGCGCTTCGCCCGGTATAAGGCCCAATACACATTCCCGGAGGAACAGTAACTTTATTTTTTGGACCGCAGACATGGGTGTTATGTCTGCGGTCTTTTTACTTTGCCCGATCTTAACTTTCGCGTACTTACATTCCCTTGACAAAAGTACAAAACACCCTAATTGAACGACACAGGCCCTGTTTGGTTTGAGGCAAATGCATTAGGACCTGGATCAGACATGGAAAAATACATTTTGGCAGCCTTGGTTGTGCCAAAGTCACGGTTAGAACCGGAATTTTGCACCTTGTTAAAGGCGTCACGGAACATCTGATTGTGTGCCTCTTCTCGATTCAAGAGGAAATCAATTGTCTCGCGCACTTTTTTGTCATTGATTTGGCGGTAAAGGTATTCATAAACCACCTTTGCACGCTGCTCAGAGGCAATATTGCTAAGAAGGTCTGCGCACAAATCTCCTGTAACTGTCACGTAATCGGCAGTCCAGGAGTAACCAGACGCGTTGATTAGTCCAGGATTAAGCCCGAGGATGACATGGGACTGAATCTCACCTGACGGCACCTTTTCTGCATCCACATCGTGCCCATTTAGCAGGTTGATCGTCTGTGCCACCATTTCCATATGCCCCAGTTCTTCTGCCGCAATATCCAGAAAAAGATCTTTGATCTCCGGATCTTTGATCCGGAAGCTTTGGGACATATACTGCATAGCCGCCTTAAGCTCACCATTACCTCCACCAAGCTGTTCCTGTAAAAGCGCCGCATACTGCGGACTAGGCCTTTCCACGCCTACGGGGTGAAAAAGCATTTTTTCGTGTTTAAACATAGCGATACCTCCGTTTATTGGCTACTAACTATTCTTCCCGCCTAATAAACGGATATTCAACATGCGCGTAAAACGATATTGCAAACCGTGTAAAACATGCCTAAAACAATCCACAGATAATTAATTACAGCCTGCAGGCGTTTGCTTGCAGGCTGTTCATTTTGGTTCGCAGCATTATTACTTCAAAAAGAACACAGCGATTGCACAGATAAATACAAGCGCCGCGCAGCAGAGGCTAACATAAGCGCTCCTGCGACTTGTGTTCCATTGGATGTAGGTCTGACAGAGCAGATTAACACCCATCAACGGTACGCACAGATTGATTGCCTGCGTCCATATATCAAACATCTGCAATATTGCCAGCGTTACGACAGCAAGGCTGACGATCACAGAAAACACGATAATTATTTTGTGCGACAGAGGTGTGTCTTTCCATTTTGTTTTCATGACGCATTCACCTGACTTAGTCCAAAACAACAGACTTCTTCTTGCCCTTCTTATTCTTGGGGAACTCTCTGATCCGAATGACAAAGTCGAGGTTAATTGCTTCGACTGTTCCGTTCTTTTCCACGAGAATAGCACTGTCACTGACTTCCTTGATAACACCCTCAAACTGATGGTTACTGTCAAAGGAAGAAATCAAGCACTCTTTATCAATAGATCTCTTTGCAAGCTCTTTCATTTCGGTATTGCCCTCCATTTTCCTTTTCTTAATGATTTGTCTTGCGACCACTGCACGTCGATTGCGGAACAGAACATAAAATATGATCATCCACAAAATGATTATCGGTATGTATGATGGATTCAAGCAATCACCTAATCCCTTCTGGAACACTTCTCTGCATCAATGGCCAGAACTAACATCAGGGCACAGAGAGCATCCTGAGGGTCAAGCACATCAATTACATAGG
>JAZNZT010000037.1:0-20502 GCA_045595075.1 Faecousia sp. | reverse complement strand
GGCATTTGATACCATATGATCCGGTGGGAAGATCCCACCGGATTTTTCTTGGGGACAAGAAAGTAACATTACAAACCCCGGAGATCCTTCGTCCCGTGTCATTCTGAGGAGGGCTTTGCCCGACGAAGAATCCCCCCGCCGGGTCCCCTGCCCCGTTTACCACCCTTCCAAACGACGCGCAGCGGACGGGCGGGGTCCTTAGGGGCATACCAAAAGGGGATACCTAAGGGGGAAGCGGAGGAAATGTCGGATGTTGCATGCCCGATTCGCTTCCCCCTTAGGCCGTCTGGGGAGTCCGAGTCCCTGTTGCGGTGCCCTGTGTGCGCCTCGCCGTCAGTGCGGCTTCGTTGCACATAGACCGCTGCCACTCGCTTAGGTCGCTTCTTCCGCCACAGGCGGCGCTCCCATTGCTCCCCAACTGTCCATTATCCTGTTGTTTTTTTCGGGAATCGGTGCTACAATAGAATCCGAACAATGCGTAAGGAGGATACACTATGAAAAAACCAAGCAGTGTACTATGGGGGCTCGTGCTGATCGCCGCCGGTGTAATAATCGCGCTGAACGCATTTCATATTACGGATATCCACATCTTCTTCGACGGATGGTGGACGCTGTTTATCATCATCCCCTGCGCTATCGGTTTGTTTACAGAGCGGGAGAAGACCGGCAACCTCATTGGCGTTGCCATCGGCGTTTTTTTGCTTCTTTGCTGTCAGGACATCCTCAGCTTCTCCATGCTGTGGAAGATCCTTGTCCCCGGGCTGATCGTGATCCTCGGTCTGAAGCTGTTACTTACCGGTCTTTTCGGCAACAAGGCAAATGAGATGATGAAGCAGCTGAAGCTGGAGGGCAAGCAGCCCAAGTCCGGCGCTGCCGTCTTCTCCGGCAGTGATATAAACTATGCCGGCGAGGTGTTCGAGGGCGGAGAATTTACCGCTGTCTTCGGCGGTGTGGAATGCGACCTGCGCAGCGCCATTATCGAAAAAGACTGCGCCATCCGGGTAACTGCCATCTTTGGCGGCATCGACATTCTTGTCCCCGCAGGTGTCAATGTCAAGGTCAGCGCCACAAGCATATTCGGCGGCGCTTCCAATAAAACCGCAGCCCATCCCAACGGGCCTACCATATACATCAGCGGTATCTGCCTGTTCGGCGGTGTTGATATCCAATGACCCCAATCGGCTGAGATAACAGGAATCTCACCGATATCCGGAAAGCGTAGGAGGCAATATGCAGCTGTTTACGATTCTGTTTTTCATTCTGTTCTTCGCCGCCCTTGCGAAGGTCATTTCCCAGTGGGTCAAAAACGAAAATTCTCCCAGACTGACTGTGCCTGCAAAGATCGTGGATATGCGGCGGAAGACCCACCACCGCCATTCCGGCGGTCATCACCACCATACCCATTCTTTCCATGTGACCTTTGAGGTAGAAAGCGGTGACCGGATGGAGCTGAAAGTGACCCGGCTGGAGTACAGTACGCTGACTGTTGGAGAACAGGGAAAGCTCAGCTTTCAGGGAACGCGCTATCTGGGCTTTGAAAGATGCCCGTAAGTCCCCGCCGGGATGCCCCGGCTGTCACTCCCATTACCCCTAAAAAAGCGCAAACCGCCTTCTTCACGGAAGGCGGTTTTTCCAATTTTTGCGTTCTTTTCCGAAAAGAAACATTTATAATTTTTAATCTACTGGCAAAGCTATGTTTGCGGCGGAACTATCCGTCAAAAAAAGAAGAATCGAGGTAAGAAACTATGAAGAACAATAACCAGATCAATGTTCCCCAGGCACGGGAGGCAATGGACCGCTTCAAGATGCAGGCTGCTCAGGAAGTGGGCGTTAACCTGCAGAACGGTTACAACGGTCACCTGACCAGCCGTGAGGCAGGCTCCGTCGGCGGCCAGATGGTCAAGAAGATGATCGAGGCTTACGAGCAGGGCATGCAGTAATCCCCGGTATGCACCGGGAGGCAATGCGTTACGGACCTGAGAACGAATCCAGCACCCCTGGGTGGCTCGGTAACGATACACTCCCGGCACGCAAAAAAGGGGCGACCCAACCGTCGCCCCTTTTACATATTTACTCTTCTTCCGCCAATTCCGCCATGGCGTCATCGTAATAGCACTTACTGCGGAAGAAGGCGATCATGTAGCAGATCGCCAGCGCCATGGTGGCAAAACCGCAGATCTCCCGAAGCACCGGGAAGAACCCGATGAAGGTATTGATCACGCTGAGCACCACCAAAGCTACCCAGATATACTTCATCACCGACGAGCGCAGCTCAAAATCCGTCTGCAGTTCCACTGCGTGAAAGCCCCGGAAGATCCACATCAGCACCGTCATCCGCACCGCCACTTCCAGCAGGTCCACAATAAAGCTCAGCACACTGACGCCGCCGCCCATAAGATTCAGCACGTCCCGACCCCAGGTAACAAAAGCGTAAACAGCAAACAGAATGCCGGTCTTTTCGATCTTCCGGAAATGCTTGCTCCAGTGATTGACCTCCTTTGCGCCGTAGGCAAGGAGCAAATAGCCGATAAAATCCGGGGCAAGGTCGATCACATGGCCTGCCTGTCCTGTCAGATTCAGCGACAGCGCCAAAAACAGCGCTCCCAAAAGCATTTTATTCATACAGCGTCCTCCCGCTTAAATTTTTTCTGTATCACAGCCGCGCCCCGATCAAGGCTCTTTCTGTCCACCCCGGCTTTTGCCAGCAGACTGTATTCCGTGTCTGCGCCGTGGGGCACAGCCCATGCGCCGGCATCGGAGCCGGGGGCAAGCAGACCGCCCATGCTATGAAAAGCAGCGATATTTTCCAGGGCATTTTCCAGGATCTTCTCCACTTGCGCCTCCGGATACCGTCCCTTGCCCAAAAGGTTGGCAATTGTGCTCACCGTGGGGACCCAGACCGTACCGGTTTCTTTCATGGCATGCAGCGCCTCGCTGTTGAGATACGCTCCATGCTCCACCGAATCCACCCCGGCTTCCGCCGCGGCGATGACCCCATCCGGTCCGTTGGCGTGGGCCATTACCGCCATCCCGGCATCGTGAGCGATGCGGATCAGCTCCCGGATATGCTCCGGTGGCAGCGATGGCAAAGTCAGCGCCCCAAATCGGTTAAAATCCATCAGTCCGGAGATCATGATCTTAATAAAATCCGCCCCGGCCGGCAGTGCCGGCAAACAACCCGCCCCGGCATGCGCCGGAGGCAATGCGTTACAAACTTGAGAGGTGGTCCAACACCCCTGGGTGGGCAGCTCGGTAACGCTGCATTTCTCCGTGTCATTCTTCCGTTCCCTAAAGCCTTCTCCTTCAGGAGACACCCCAGGGTGGTCTCTCTTGCCCCTTTGGGGCAATTCACCTCCAGGTGGCGCGGCGTAAGCCGTGACGGATGTGGAGCCGGCAATCATATCCCGGACAAGCTGGGCGTATTCCTTCAAATTTCGGTAACTAAGTCCGATAAAACCGCCGTAATGCCCTTCCATGCATAAGGGGGCAAGGGGTGTTCGGTATTCGATGCCATATTCCGGCGCCAGCGCCCGGGCAGCCGCCCCAACGCCCCACCGGTCGCCGCCGTCCCGAAGATAGGTGTAGCCAAGGGTGTGATACCTGGCAAGCTGCGCCCGGATCCAGGGAATATCCGGCATGATCTCATGCCGCCGGATGGCGTTTTTCCAGTCCACCCCGTCCAGGATCATATGAATATGACAATCCGCAACCACACCATCACCTCATTGACCACATTATATCACCCAGCAAAGGATTAGTCAAATCAACAATGCCGGCAGTAATGATAATTGACAGTTCTCAATTGTCAATTAAAAAAGAGCGTGTCGCAAGACACGCTCTTTTTGAAAAGCAAGGTATCAGCCCTTGATAGAGCCGACCATAACGCCCTTGACGAAGTACTTCTGCAGCCAGGGATATACGCACATAATCGGCACAATGGTAATGATGATACATGCGTTACGCACAGACGCTTCAACCATCCGGACGCCGGTCTCTTCAGAGATCTGGTTGCCGGCCTGATCCAGCATACGGCGGAGCAGGTGCTGTACGGGCATCAGCTCGGCATCCCGGAGGTACAGACGGGCAGTCATGTAGTTGTTCCAGTAAGCAACGGCGTAATAAAGACCGATGGTAGCCAAAGCAGCCTTGGAGGTAGGCAGGACCAGACGGAAGAAAACACCTGCTTCCTGCAGACCGTCCAGCTGACCGGACTCGATGATCTCCTGGGGATAAGCGACGAAGAAGGAACGGAGAATGATCAGGTTCCAGGTAGAGATCAGGTGGCTAACGATCATTACCGCCCGGGTGTTGATCAGACCCAAACTCCTGATGTTTATGTACGCAGGGATCAAACCGCCGCTGAAGAACATGGTAATGGTGATCATCCAGCTGAACAGGTTGTGACCAACGATCTTCTTACGGGAAAGTGCATAAGCAGCCATAGCGGTGATGGTCAAAGAAGCGGCAGTACCAACAACTGTGTAGAAAATGGTGTTGCCGTAAGCCTGGATAAAGCCACCCTCAGCAAGGATCTGCTTATAGGTGCTCAGGTTAAAGCCCTTGGGCAACAGGGTGACCAAGCCGGCCATAACATACTTCTCTTCAGAAATAGAAATAGCGATAACATTGATAAAGGGCAGGATAATGGTCGCCATAAACAAGAGCATGATCACCACAAGGATCACGTCAAATGCGGTAACGGCATTGAGGCGGGACTTATTCTTTTTCACTAATGTACTCATAATAAATTCCCTCCTTCTTAGAAAATGCCCTGATCGGTCAGCTTCTTGCAGACCCAGTTACTGGAAAGCAGCAGGGTCAGGTTGACCAAACTGGAAAACAGACCCACAGCAGTAGACATACCGTAGTCAGGAGCGGAGCCCAGGCCTTTGGTGTAGATGTAGGTGGAAATAACCTGAGAAGTCTCGTAGGTAATGGGAGCCTGGAGAAGTAGTGTCTTTTCCAGAGCAGCGTCCATCACGTGACCCACACGGAGAATGAACATGGTAGCGGTGGTAGGAGCAATGGAGGGCAGCGTAATGTTCCAGATCTGACGCCATCTGCCTGCGCCGTCCAGACGGGCAGCCTCGTACAGAGAGGGGTCAACACCGGAGATCGCAGCCAGGAACACAATGGTGCCCCAGCCAAGGCCCTGCCAGATACCGGAAATCAGGTAGATGCCCCGGAACATATCAGCTCTGGCCATGAAGTAAATGGGTTCCCCGCCAAAGGCCTTGATGATCAGATTGATACCGCCGGTGGTGGGGTCCAGCAAGCTGGAAACCATGCCGCAGACAACGACGGTGGACAGGAAGTGGGGCATGTAGCTGACAGTCTGCACCACTTTCTTAAACTTCAGATTCCGCACCTCGTTCAGAAGCAGAGAGAACAGAACCGTAATGGGGAATGCGATAAAGATGTTCTGGAAACCGATGATCAAGGTATTTCTGGTGATCTTCCAGAAGTCAGGGGATTTGAAGAAGATCTCAAAGTTGTAGAAGCCTACGAACTCAGAGCCTTCCCAACCCGTCCACAGGTCGTAATCAAAGAACGCCATGGAGATGCCCCACATAGGGACATAATGGAAAACGATATAGAAGATAAGAGCCGGCAGCCACAGAGCAAACAGAAATCTGGTCTTCCAGAAACGCTTCAGAATAGATTCCTTTTGCTGAGGCAGTCTTTTTGTCTTACCGGCAGTTGTGGTTGCACCCATAAGTAGATTGCGCCTCCTTAATATGTCTTGATGCAAATTGACAATGGACAATTGACAATGGGGAGCGATCCGATCGCCGCCTGTGGCGGGATCAGGTGAGGAAAGCGATGTGCGCCCGCAGGGCGGCTCTTGGCGAGTCGTAGTGGCAGCAGTCTGTGCGCAACACAGTCGCAGCGTCGACAAGGCGCGCACAGGTCACCGCAACAGGAGAACAGGTTGACGCATCTCCAAAAACAACGTCTCGTATTATTGAATCGAAGTAATTCTCGAGTCGTTCCCCATCGCCAACTACCCATCATTCATTGAATCATGGGTTTTTCCTCTGCGGCAGATTTTGCCGCAGAGGGAGGTAATATTTGTTTTTTGCTGTGTCATTGTGAGGGGGGCATCGCCTGACGTGGCAATCCGTTTTTCCTTGTAGCCGGAAGATGCGGATTCTCAAGCCTGCTTTGCAGGCTCAGAATGACACTGCAACACATCAATTAGCCGAGCAGCTCGTCGATGTTTACGATGTTGGACGTTTTTCTCTGATAAGCATCCTCATGGATCTTCATGAGCTGATTGAACATGTAAGTGTCAGACTCAACGGTCTTAACATAGGTATCCCAGGTAGCAATGTCGCGCTCGCCGATGATGAACTTCTGCAGCTCACCGCGGGCGTACTCATGCAGTGCGATCCAATAGGTATCGTAAATAGTCTGCTCTTCCTTGGAGTAGGTCAGAGTGGGACGGGCGGGCAGAGTCTGGTAGGAGCTTGCCAGCTCGATGTTCTTGATGTGCTCGGGAGTCTGCAGCTGCAGATAAGCCTCCATATCACGGACACCGTAGGAGCTGAGGACAGCCAGACCGCGGGAATTCTGAGGATCGGTCTCCTCTAGCAGAGCGGGCAGCCAGCGGGGGTTGCCGTTCTCGTCGTACTCAAAGGTCTCGCCTTCCTTACCCCAGTTGGTGAGGATCCTGCCCTCGTCGGAGTACAGCCAGTCGATATAAGCCAGAGTCTGGTCCAGGTTTTTGCAGGAGCTTGCGACCAGGAAGTTGTAGAAGGTAGCAGGTTCGTCAAAGGTAGCGGCTTCGCCCAGCTCGTTGAACTTAATAGGAGCACCGGCGACCAGATTGAACTCGGGGTTCAGCTCCTGACCTGCAGACTGCAGCTGAGCGGGGATACGGTCCATCTTGTCCCAGCCGATGAAGGAAACGCCTTCCTTGTCATCGCCCATAGCGAACGCCTGGGTCCACTGAGCGGAGGTCAGGGTGATGGTGGACTTGTGCAGCAGGTCTTCCTTATACAGCTGAGCCAGGAAGGAGACCATGTCCTTCATGCCGTCGGAGGTGGGGCCGTAGAACCACTCTTGATTCTTGTGATCGTAGTCCATAACGGTCTGGGTAGTGCCGGTCAGAGCCAGCTGGGTGCCGAAGCTCATGCACAGGTACAAAAAGCCCTGCATGTTGCCGCTCATCTGACGAAGAACGAAGGGGTAGGAGTTGGGGTACAGCTTCTTCAGCTCCCGCAGTGTGTTCAGGAACTCGTCACGGGTGGTGGGGAAGGTTAAGTTGTGCTTCTCGAAGATATCCTGACGGTAGATAAAAGCGTAAGCGGCCTCACTCACCTGTCTGCCTTCGGTAACACAGGGGATGTGATACAGAGCGCCGTTTTCAGCCAGGAAATGCTCCACCATTTCGGGGTTCGCCTTCAGGGCAGCCTTCAGGTTGGGCATCTGATCCAGGTACTCCAGGATGTTGATGAACGCGCCCTTGGGGCCGTATTCGTTACCGTACATGTTGGCGTTCAGGAAAGTGATGTCAGGAAGGTCCTGGTCAACGATCATCTGCTGGAACACGCCGCTTTCCATCTCAACGTTGTTCAGGTCGATGTTCTCCTGCTCCAGCAGCAGCTTGTCGATGTAGTTGCCTTCGATATCGTAAGTCGCGTTGGCGCCTGTGTACACGTTGATCTTGGTGGGTGCGGTGAACAGAGGGCCTTCAGCGTCGGTGTTGATCTGACTATCGACATCGACACCGCCGCCGTTGCCGTTACAGCCAACGAACAGGCCGGCGCAGAGGACCAGAGCCAGAACAAGAGCAATAATCTTCTTCATTTTCGCTTCTCCTTAAATCCAAAAATTTTTTCGTTTTGGGATCTGTATCCCCACCGGGCAAGCTTACAGGCTGCCTGACAGCGGGTTTTCGGGATCCTGTGCTTGAATCATACTACATACAACGGAAAATTACAACTGTCAAATTGTTAGATTTTTGTCATTTTGTTTTAGATATCTTGCCGAACCAGCCGGGAAGCCCCGGCAGGCAATGCGTTACAAACACGAGTAGTTATCCAACGCCCCTGGGTGGGTAGCTCGGTAACGATACATCTTCAGTGTCATTGCGAGGCTTGCCCTGCAAGCCGTGGCGATCTATCCAATAATGCTAAATTCTAAATGATAAATGCTAAATATTAGTTCCTTCAACTTATAATTCTGCATTTCCCAAATCCCCCGCCCAGAATATAATCTCCGTTCCGAAATGGAACGGAGATTACTGTTTTTATCCGCCGCGCAGCGGCACATCAATTTATCATTTATCATTTATCATTCATCATTGATCGCCCAGCGGGCGATCATCAGCCGCTGTTTTGTTTTCTGTATTCCTTCGGTGTCATACCGGTATACTTTTTAAACTGTCTTAAAAACGTATTGGGACTGGGAATACCTACCATCGCCCCCAGCTCCGATACCTTCACCTCCGGATCTTTCAGAAGCTCCACCGCCTTCTGGATGCGGAACATCTGAATACTGTCGGAAAGGTTCATGCCGGTCTTGCTTTTATAATAGGAGCTTAGATAGCTCCGGGACACCCACAGAGCGTTCGCCATCTCCTCGCCGGAGAACTCCCGCTGATAATTTTCCTTCAGGAATTGCTCCACCTTTTTTAACAGCTGATCCGTCTCCGGCTCCCGGGCATCGCTGGCGGCGGTGGCGGTGCGGATAAAGCCGATCACCGCCTCGGTGTAATCCCTTGCCGCCACGCACCGGGAGGTCAGGGTGTTGTACACGCCGCTGGCGGCGGCGATCTTCTCGGCACTGGGAACAAGCTCGGTGATGGCGTGGGAGGCGGTGTTCACCAGAGCGACGCACAGCACCTCCATCTGGGTATGATCGATCTTGCGGAGCAGGTTGTCGTCGATGATCTGCCGGACAGTGGCCACAGCCTCCTCCGTCCGCGCCTCCCGGACGGCATTGTAAAGCTGCTGCTCAACGGACTTGGGATAATCGAACTCCGGTTTTTTCCCGTTCTTCAGAGGCAGGGTCAACAGCTGCGAGTGGTCGCAGACCACCGCCTGCCGGGCGGCAGCCTGGACTTGGGTATAAACATTTGCCATGTCCGTCTGCTGCTGTAAAAGCTCGCTCTGCACCACTGTAAAGTAGGCAAACTCCTCCTCATGGGCAAGGCGCTCCATGAACTTATCCATCCGGTCGCCCATTCTGGTCTCCGGTCTGGGAAGTGTCACCTTGGCAGCGAACCTGCCCGGCTCCAGCTGGAAGATCAGAGTAGTGTCAAACAGCCGGTGCAGGGTAGCCGACAGCATTTCCTGCAGACAGTTTTCCAGCTCTGCCCGGGTCATATTGAAATAACCGCCCATGCTCTCCCGGTACTGGACCTGTATGTAAAGGATAAAGGCGCTGCTGTCCTCTCCCTGCTGAGGCTGCTCCATATCCACATACACATTTTTCAGCTGGGAGTGAAGCACATATTCGGAAAGGGCGGCATTTTTCTGGGCAAGGGCAGCCTCCTGCTGGTTTCGCAGCTTCAGGATCTGCTGCAGCTCCTCATGAGCGCCGTGGAGGTCGCCTACGTTCTCCAGCTGGGAGTGCTGCTGCAGCAGCTCCAGCATGCTGTTCACCGGGTGGAAGGTCCTGCGGACCGCCGGGAGCATCAGTACCGTAGCCACCACCAGAGCCACGACCAGCGAGCCAAAGGAGAAGATCATATTCTTAAGCAGCACCTCCGCCGACTGGCTCTGAGCAAGGAGCTTCACATAGGTGATGCCATTCATGCCCGCATGGCTGTAAACGGAGTAGGTCTGACCGTCAGAGCCTTCCATACTGTCCGTATCCGGCAACGCGGTGATCCGGGGGGCATCATCGTTGGTGTAAAGCAATGTCCCGCCGGTGTCAAACAGATACACGCCCTCGGCAAGATAGGGATCTGCCTGGTCTACCGTCTGGGTCATGTCCAGAAATACCACCGCCAGCACCTTGCTGTCGTAATAGGACCGCATGACCACCGGCATCAAACGCTGGGCAGTGTATTCGCCGGTGCTGTTGTATATCTGAAATTCCGACTGCGGGAAGTACCGGCGGACGAAATCCTCATCCCACAGCTGCAGCCAGAAATCCGTGGTAAAGGTATCACTGCGGCAGAAAACTTCTCCGTAATCTTTGCCATCCATAACGCCGAAGGAAGTCAGCATCTGATCCGTACCCTCCAGAAACACCGCCCAGTGGCGAACCCCTTCCACGCTCCCCAGATCCGCGCTTGCGGACTTGGAAAGCTCCAGGATCTCGGTTTCCGTAGGCATCCTGCCGCTGAAGGCAAGAAACGGCGTGGACCGGATCATATCCATATACCCGTTCCGGACGCCGGAGAAAGCGTAATCCAGCCGAATGGACGCGCTGTTCATCCGTTCCTCGTTGACCGCCTGTTCCTCCGCGTCCACGACGTTGAACAGCCGGGTGTAAACGCCCACCTGCACCGTGGCGATAAAGAGAATAGCGGCGAAGAACACGATCAGGATCCTGGTATTCGGTTTGATTCTGTTGCGAATGGCCATCTCCGCCACCTCCTTTTTTCGATATTCTCGCATAAAACAAACCTTTTGTCAAATATTCCTCTGTCATTCTGAGGAGCGAATGCGACGAAGAATCCGTTCTCCCTTCCCCGTCTACCACCCTTTCAAACGACGCGCAGCGGACGGAGAAGCCTGTCCTCCTTATCATTATCCATTTTTCAGACAGTATTTTCTATTTACAAACCTCGCCCACCCTGTTATACTATATAAAATACAAATTATGGAGGAATTTCCCATGAAAACAAGCCTTGTATCCGTAACCTTCCGCAAAAAGAGCATTGAAGAGATCGTGGCACTTACCAAGACCGCCGGCCTGGACGCCATTGAGTGGGGCGGCGATGTCCATGTTCTCCCCACCGATTCCGCAGCCGCTGCCAAAGCATTGGCTCTCTGCGAAGAAAACGGTTTGGAAATTTCCGCCTACGGCTCTTACTACCGCTCCACCGAAGGTGAGGACTTCGCCCCGGTGCTGGAGACTGCTCTGGCGCTGAAGACCCCCATCATCCGGATCTGGGCGGGCAAGGGCATATCTCACAGCTCCCAGTGCAGCCCGGAAGACCGTGCCGCCATTACCGCCAATATCAAGAAGGCGGTGGAAATGGCATCCGCCAAGGGCGTAATGGTCGCCACCGAGTGCCACCCCAACACCCTCACTGACGATATCGACTCTGCCCTGCAGCTTTTGGAGGATGTGCCCGGTCTGTATACCTACTGGCAGCCCCGGTACACCCAGAGCATCGAGGAGTGCCTGTCTGACATCCGCCGCCTGGGCAAAAAGTGCGTCAATGTCCATATCTTCCAGCGAAATGCCGAGAACAAGAAAGTTGCCCTTGCCGACGGCAGGGAAAAGTGGGCGGCATACCTGCCGGAGGTCAAGGCTGTCACCGATACCCGGTATGTAGGCATTGAATTTGTGATGGGCGACACCGACGAGCAGTTCTTCGCCGACGCCGAAGTCACCAAGGAACTGACCAACTCCCTGTAATTCTCCCCCTCTTCGGCAATTAGCGGGGGATTCCTAAGGGGGAAGCGGAGGAGATGTGGATATGTCCTGAATCCCATCCGCTTCCCTCTTAGGCCGTCTGGGGAGTCCGAGGCCCTGTTCCCAGCAGGGGCAGACCTTCCCGACGGCACATGGCTGCATCAGGCAGACGGCAGACCCATCATTCTGGAGGACGGGGTGCTGAAGCTGGAGGACCGGCAGGCATTTGCCGGCAGTGTGGCTACCATGGACCGGCTGGTCCGGAACATGGTGCAGCTGGCAGGCGTCAGCCTGTCCGACGCCGTGACCATGGCCACCGCCACCCCCGCCCGGGTAGCGGGACTTGAAAACAAGGGTCAGCTCAAGCCCGGCTTCGACGCAGACATCGTCCTGCTGGATGAAAGCCTGCAAGTCACCGCCGTCTATGCCAAGGGCAACCAAGTCAAATAAAATAAATGCGTGCGGAAATTTTCCGCACGCATTCGTTTTTTTGCAGCAGATTCTTCGTCGCATTTGCTCCTCAGATTGACAAGGAAAAGCTCAATTCATGCGTGTCATTCTGAGCGAAGCGAAGAATCCGTCCCCCGCCGGGATGCCCCGGCAGGCATTTCGCACCAACTTGGTCAATCATCGTTTTTGCCTTTCCTTGCCCGGTAACGTTATGTTTTCCGTGTCATTCTGAGCGAAGCGAAGAATCCGTTCCCCTATCATATCCGGCTATACAGCCGTTCCAGCAATTTTCTCAGCGGTGTAAACAGCAGCAGCGCCATAACGAAATTGCCGGCGCAATGGGCAATGTCAAAGGGAATGCCGGAGATCCATTTGGCGATCACATAGCCAAGATCGCCCAGCAGGAAATCCACCGGCGCGCATAAAGCCCCGAATGCAAGTCCGAAAACACCGGAGAGCAGCGCCCATGCAATGGGATTTTCCACCCGGCGCATCAGATATGCCCCCAGCGCCAGTACCGCCCAGATATACAGATACATAACGTTCCATGTACCCAGCCCGTAGAGCAGGATCTCCAGAACCACATACAGATAAATTGGATACAGGCACTTGACCCCCAGCACCGCCGCAAATACCATCACAAACAGGGATACCGGTTCAATGTTGGGAAGACCGCTCATGGCAACCTTGGCGCCGAAGGTCAATGCCCCCAGCATACCAAACAGAGCGATCTCTTTTATCCGCAGCTTAGCCAACGGTGTACACCAGCTTGTAGACGCCGCCGTCGGTGAGGATCACCTGATCCGCGCCGGTAACAGCCGGGGTATCCCCCTCATAGATGCTCCAGTAAGCGCCACTGGCAGCGCCCGGCTCCCAAACAGCCTTCTCGCCGTCCACGCTTTCGATAAACAGACCGTACTGACCCATTTCCCCAACCACAAGGCCTTCCTCAAGGAGCACCGGTCCCAGGTATTCTTCATCGGACTTATAGGAAAAATCCTTGCTTGTGCCGTCGCCGTGGACAACGGTGACGGTAAATTTCTTCAGACCCTCCTCCGGGTCGGGACGGGTGGCGAACCAGACACCCAGCAGGATGCCTACCACAGCCACCAGGGCGATCAGCGCAATGATAAGTTTCTTGTTTTTCATAAGATAACCTCCAAAAAAAGATTACCGCGGCGCTCAAAAATGAGCGCCGCGGCCGTTTTTCCGCGACAAACGCAGTTTGCGTAAACACGCGCAAACCGGAGAATCCATGTTCCGTAGGTCTTCTGACTCACGCCCTGCAAAGG
The DNA here is from genome assembly GCA_045595075.1 of Faecousia sp. GTDB lineage: Bacteria > Bacillota > Clostridia > Oscillospirales > Oscillospiraceae > Faecousia. Next base: position 7,219 of record JAZNZT010000037.1, on the reverse strand, counting down.
GGGTTGCAGCCCTTTGCCCTCAATCATAGCCTTCCCAGGGAATCCCCAGTGACCGGTTTTCACCTCAGATCGAGTTACAGACGCACACAGCGGCGGTACCGTTCAGGATTAAGGTTTTCGCCCGCACCTGATTATCTTGTTCAGCAGGAAAGGCCATACGCCCAACCCGCCACGGAACGGATATTCGATTGTCGAAAGCATTGTAGCACAAGAATAGGCAAATGTCAATCTCACTTGTAGGGGTCGTCGCCCTCGACGACCCGTCGCCGCAGGCGCGGTGTCCTTACGAAAGGGAATTGGGGTAGTGGGTCACCGGGCTTGTAGGAAGGGTAACGAACACTGACCGTGTACGTGCGAATTGTCTGCGGGCACTGCCCGCTCAGCAACAGAAGAACCTGCCCCGGCAGCAGAACAGCTGGGCAAAATAGCACAGACACAGCTGCCATATGCTACCCCGCATGTCAAAGCCACGGTAGCCGCCGGCATGCCGGCGATAGGTTGCCCCGCCACTCTGGATCGTCTCCAAAGCCTGCAGATAATCCGGATTGTCCGGCTCCATGGAAACCGCCCGGCGGATATGCTCCAGAGCCGTCACCTGATTGCCCACGCCGTCGTTGGCAAGGGCGGAAAGATAATACCACCGGGCATTCCTGTCGGACACCTGGGCCAGCAGCTGCAGCGCCTGGACAAAATACCCCATGTGGATATACTGAGCAGCCGCCTGCATCGCCTCGGCGGAGGAATAACTCCGCTGCTGCCAGCCGCCTCCGTAGGGGTCGCCGTAGGACTGCCTTTGATACCCGCCGGAATACCCCTTGTCGGGATTCTTGATTTGCTCGTAGGCGTCGTTTACCTGCTGCATCTTCCGGGCAGCCTCCGCGTCTCCGGGATTGCGGTCGGGATGATACTTCTTGGCAAGGGCGCGGTATGCTCTTTTTATCTCCTCATCGGAGGCGTCCCGACTGACACCAAGGATCTTATAAGGATCATCCATCATGCTTCCGCCCCCTTCTTCTATACTCTACCCACACGCCACTGTACAGAATATTGTCCAGCAGCCCCTTGTCCTGCACCAGGGGCAGCCGCTCAAAGTGATCGGTACACCGCCCCATAGCAAGGACTAAGTACTCCTCCCATACCTTGGGATCACCGCACCCCATGGCAATAAAGGGATTGTATTGCTTTTTCCGCAGATCGTAGCGGTAGTCCACCGCCGCGTCGGCAAGATATATGTACCTACCCAGGGCATGTCCCAGCTGCCGGAGGGTGTCCGACCACATGTCCTCTTTGCAGACCATAAGCTCTGCCATCAGCTTGCCGAAGCAGCCGGCAGGCTCGTCGGGATTGTCACATCCCTCTTTTTCCAGCCGTCCCAATTCCTTCAGGCAGTCCTCCATAGCGCCGCACTGCCGGGGATACCGACTGCGGATATCCTCCAAATGTTTGCCAAACACCGATGCCATCAGCTTAGAGGACAGATGCCCCTCGTCATCGTAGTCGTCCATGGCGTTGTAGTAGCCCAGAGCCACATTCATGTCCGCGGCATAGTGAATATATTCGCTGTCTGCCCATGACCGCATCGGATGCAAAACGCAGGCATGACCGCCCCCCTGCTCCTCCGGCTCGTAAAGACTCATAAGGAGCAGCGCCAGAAACGCCATATCGTAGCTAAGCCCCAGCCGGGCGGTATTGGAGGCGCGCTGCCGGATCTGCCGGCAAATGCCGCAGTATACCGCCTGATACCGCTTCCGCTGCCCTTTGTCAAGCTCCGGCAGATTCGCCATCACATATCCGAACATAAAGCTCCCTCCTTTTTCTCCATTTTATTCCCGCTTTGTGAACAGAAAATAAACTCCGCCAAAAATCTCCAAAAATCAAATCTCAATTTATCGGGCTGTTCGTTCTTCTGTGTCATTGCGAGGGCAACTTTGTTGCCCGTGGCAATCCGCCGGGCAATGCCCGGTGATAACGCACCCCAAAGCCCCCCTTGTTAAAGGGGGGTGGCTCGCTCTGCGAGCCGGGGGGATTCCGTCCCCCCTAATTGTCAATTGTTAATTGCTCATCAAATACTTGTTCAGCGCCCCGCCGTAGAACACGATGCTCATGCAGCAGTACAGCCACAGCATAGAAAGCGCCACGGCGTATACCGACCCAAATATGTTGGCATAGTTGGAAAAATGCTCCACATAAACAGAGTACAGGTCGGAAAAGATCAGCCAGCCTGCGGAGGCAAGGAGCGCTCCGGGCAGAGAATCCCTGAGACTGTTTTTCCGGTTCGGAAGACCCATGAACATGGCGGTAAACAAGGCTGTCTGGATAAACAGCAACAGGAAAAACCGCAGATCCACCACCGTGAGCAAAAAGGTAAGCACCGGATCAGACCCCACCGGCAGATGCTCGATAATGGTGGTGCCGAACACATGCAGTACCAGCGTCAGCAGCAGCACCAGCAAAAAGAGAAAGGTGTACACCACACTCATTGCCCGGGTGTAGAGCCAGCCACGGTTTTCCTCCACGTCGTAGATGGCGTTAAGCCCGGTGACGATGCCGTGGATGCCCCGGCTTGCTGACCACAGCGCCACCAGCGCGGAAACAGAGATCACCGTAGAGGAGGTAGCCCGGTACGTGCTGAGGATCAGCCGTTCTGCCGCCGGCAGCAGCGCTCCGGGAAGCACTCCCTCCAAAAGCTCTGTCAAAAATCCCACATCAAGGCCGGTGTAGCGCAAAAGACCCAGCAGCAGCACCAGGGCGGGAAAAACCGCCAGCACGATAAAATAGCAGGCGTGGGCGGCATGCTGGGGGATCTTCATCTTCGCCAGCGTCCGGACCAAAGCCACCGCTTTTCCCATAATTCCACCCTGCAGAAATTCTTTCATACGCCACCTCCTGTCCGCTCCGTGTCATTCTGAGCGTCAGCGAAGAATCCGTATCCCCCTGCGATACAATGAGCCTATTGCTCGCAAAGAGAGCGGATTCCGACTCACTAAGAGCCGGCTTCGCCGGTTGCTCGCTGGACGCGCCTGTGGGCGCAGTGCCACACCAGTCTGCGGACTGGTTCGCAATGACACGGCAAACCCTAATTTGACCAATTTCGACTTATTTACAGCAAAGACCCGCCGTTTCGGCGGGTCTTTGATCGCTTATTCTGCGGAAATCAAGTAATAATACACAGGCTGCCCGCCGTTAAGAAGATTCACATCTGCGTCGGGGCAGATCTCTGCGAAGATATCCGCCGCCTTCTTGGCATGCTTCTCCTGAATGTCCTCACCGTAGTATATGGTGATGTATTCCTTGCCGTCATCCCGAACCTTTTCTGCCAGCGTCTTCAGAAGCACCTTGATATCCTTGCCTGTGCCGTAAAGGCTGCTTCCCACCATAGCCATGTAGTCGCCCTCATGGATATCGTAGCCGTCGAAATCGGAGTTCCGGGCGGCGTAGGTGATCTGCATGGTGTCCACAGTCGCCAGAGCCTCGGTGAGCGCTTCGGTGTTCTCCTCCTCCGTGCCGTCGGGGTTAAAGCTCAGCATAGCGGTAATGCCCTGAGGCACAGTCTTGCTGGGAATGACGATGACCTTCTTGGGGGTCAAAGCATCCACCTGCTCCGCCGCCATAATGATATTCTTGTTGTTAGGCAGCACATAGACGATCTCAGCAGGCACTTTGTTCACAGCCTCCAGAATATCCTGGGTGCTGGGATTCATGGTCTGACCGCCGGAGATAATGCCGTCCACGCCCAGATCGGTGAACACGTCCGCCAGACCCTTACCGGCGCAGACGGAAACCACGCCGAAAGTCTTTTCCGGCTCGGCGATCTTGGGCTCTTTTTCGGATTCGGTCATCACCTTCTCGGTGTGCTGCAATCGCATATTCTCGATCTTCACAGTAACGAAAGAACCGTATTCAATGGCCTCGTGGAGGGCCTTGCCGGGATCGTTGGTGTGGACGTGGACCTTGATGATCTCCTCATCGTCCACCAGCACCAGGCTGTCGCCCAGACTGGAAAGGAATTCTCTCAGCTTTTCCGGGTCATTGTCATTCTCCCGGGAGATGATAAACTCGGTGCAGTAGGTAAAGGTGATATCCTCAGTATCAAAATCAGAGAAATCCGCCTGCTCCTTCACATCACCCAAGTCCATGCCCTCAGGGACAACAATGTCCTCGCCCCGCAGAGCGCAGAGCATGGCCTCCAGTACGATAAGCCAGCCTTTGCCGCCGGCATCCACCACGCCGGCCTTTTTCAGCACCGGGTTCTGGTTGACGGTGTTGGCAAGGGCGACCTTAGCCTCTTCAATGGCAGCCTCGTGAACAAACTCAAAATAGCTGTTCTCCTGAGCCGCAGCGGTAGCCTTGGCGGCCGCCAGACGGGCGACGGTCAAGGTCGTGCCCTCGGCAGGCTTCATAACCGCCTTGTATGCCGCGTCCACGCCCTCCTGGAGCGCCGCTGCCCACAAAACGCCGTCGCAGTTTTCCGCGCCCTTCAGCTTCCGGGAGATGCCCCGCAGCAGCAAAGACAAAATAACGCCGGAGTTGCCCCGGGCGCCCCGGAGCATAGCAGAGGCGGAAATGGCGGCAGCCTTCTCCAGATTGGGATCCTCCGCCTTCCGCAGATCCGCGGCGGCGGCATTGATGGTCATGGACATGTTGGTGCCGGTATCGCCGTCCGGCACAGGGAAAACATTCAGCTCGTTCAGCTTCTGCTTGTTGATCTCTACGGATGCGGCGGCGCTGATCATCAGTCTGCGAAAATCCGCTCCATTGATGGTCTGTCTCACAGTCTCTATACCTCTCTTAGCCAATCATCATGGAATCTACATACACATTCACATCGCGGACCTTGGTACCGGTGCATTTTTCCACCATGTACCGCACTTCGTCAATGATCGCTTTGCCGATAGCAGGCAGATTGACGCCGTCGCCCACCATAATATGCAGGTCGATGGAGATGGTGTCGTCCTCATGGAACTCCACCTTAACACCCTTGCCCATGGATTCCACACGGAGCAGGTGATAAACGCCGTCCTTGACGGACCGGGCAGCCATGCCCTTGACGCCCATGCAGTTGATAGCAGCAGTGCCTGCGATGTCTACATACACATTGGTGCTGACTACCACAGAGCCGTTTTCCGTTTTTTGCCGGATCATATCAGTACCTCCTATATTCAATGGATAATTGACAATTGATAATGGACAATTATTGTATATGGACGATTTACGAATCATCTACCGGACGATCCGCACCCTAATTGTCCATTGTCCATTGACCATTGTCAATTGTTATACGATGCTCTCTTCCCAGCAGTCGGGAGCGGTCAAACCCATCATCTTCACAACGGTGGGCGCCACATTGGCAAGACCGAACACGCCCTCCTTCACCGTCCAGACCTTGTCGGTGTCATAGATAATGAAGGGAACGGGATTTAAGGAGTGGGCAGTCCGCACGGAAGTCTTGCCCTTCTTGGTCTCGGTCATCTGGTCGGCGTTGCCGTGGTCAGCGGTGACAAGCACAGTGTAGCCATACTTGTCGGCAGCCTCCAGAATGGCAGCAAGACCTCTGTCCACACACTCCATGCCCTCAATAACGGCATCCATAACGCCGGTGTGACCCACCATGTCGCCGTTGGGGTAGTTGCAGCGGATAAACTGGAACTTGCCGGAAGCCATAGCCTGAACCATTTTCTCCGTAATTTCCTTGGACTTCATGGCAGGTGCCTGCTCGAAGGGGATCACATCGGAGGGGATCTCCTCGTAGACCTCCAGCGCCTCGCAGACCTTGCCGGAGCGGTTGCCGTTCCAGAAATAGGTCACATGGCCGTACTTCTGGGTCTCGGACACGGCGTACTCGTGGATACCGGCATCACACAGCACCTCAGTTAAAGTGTTGGTGATGACAGGGGGCTTCACCAGATAATTTTCGGGGATGTTCAGGTCTCCGTCGTACTGGAGCATGCCGGCAAACTTCACGCCGGTGTAGTCACCCCGGTCGAACTTGTCAAAATTCTTGGCATCAAAGGCGATGGAAATTTCCTGAGCCCGGTCGCCACGGAAGTTAAACAGCACCACGCTGTCGCCGTTGGCAATTTTCGCCACAGGCTCGCCGTTTCTAGCCACAACAAATGCGGGCAGATCCTGGTCGATGCAGCCGGTCTCAGCCCGGTAGGTCTCAATGGCCTCAGCAGCAGACGCGAACTGTCTGCCCTTGCCTTCCACATGGGTGCGCCAGCCGGCCTCCACCATGCCCCAGTTGGCCTCGTACCGGTCCATTGTCACCTGCATTCTGCCGCCGCCGGAGGCGATGGCATAGTCACAGCCCTCGGTGTTCAGCTCCTTGAGAACATCCTCCAGCTGAGAAACATACTCCAAAGCGGAGGTGGCAGGTACATCCCGGCCATCCAGCAGGATGTGGCAGTAAGCCTTCTTCACACCGGCTGCGTGGGCTGCCTTCAGAAGGGCGATGAGGTGGCTGATGTTGGAGTGGACATTGCCGTCAGACAGCAGGCCAATGAAATGCATGGCCTTGCCTGCCTTGGCGTTCTCCACCAGGTCAGTCCAGGTCTCGGAAGCGAACAGAACGCCCTTCTCGATGGACTCGCCAACCAGCTTTGCGCCCTGAGAATAGACTTGACCGCAGCCAAGAGCGTTGTGACCAACCTCGGAGTTGCCCATGTCCTCATCGGAGGGCAGACCGACGGCAGTGCCGTGGGCCTTCAGATAGGTGTGGGGACAGGTAGCCAAAAGCTTATCTAACGTGGGGGTGTTTGCCTGGACAACAGCATCACCGCTGCCGCCGTCACCCTTGCCCACGCCATCCATAATTACCAAAACAATGGGTTTTTCCATGAAAGTATCTCCTAGAATCGTAGTATATGTAAAATTTGCATTCTTATAGCTATACCATTGTACACTATTTCCTGTAAAGTTGCAAGATTTTTTTGCCGGGACGTTTTCCCCCTGTCATTCTGAGCGAAGCGAAGAATCCGCTCTCCTTATTTCTCAATTCATCGTTCCCTGGTTTCTTGCAAACAACTCCCCAATCCGGCTTCGCAAAGCATTGCTTTCCGGGGTATCCCCCGTCCCGTTCCTTTTCTTTTAAACGACGTGCAGCAGACGGGTAGAGTCCTTAGGGAAATACCAAAAGAGGATTCCTAAGGGGTAGGCGGAGGAAATGTAGGTTGTTGTATATCCAATCCGCTTACCCCTTAGGCCGTCTGGGGAGTCCGAG
>JAZNZT010000036.1:0-11174 GCA_045595075.1 Faecousia sp. | reverse complement strand
CTTTGTCTTCGGCTGGCTGTCTCAGTTGGCAGGCGGCACTTTCGCCGGTGCGATCAATGCCCAAGCTATCATGGTGGGTCTGTGCTACGCCAACGGCCTCAGCCCCATTGCCGACAAGTACGGCTGGCGCTACGGCTTTATTGCCGCAGTGATGCACTACCTGCTGGTGACCTCTGTTCCTGCGCTCCACGGCGGCTACTGCCTGTATAACGGCGGCTTCACCGCGGCTCTGATCTGCATCATTCTGGTGCCGGAGCTGGAGCGGTTCTGCAAGACCAAGGAAGAACGCCGACTGAAGAAAGCGGCAACGAAATAAAAGACTGTTGCAAAATACACTGTCATTCCGAGCCAGTGCGCACACTGGCGTGGGAATCCGTTTTCCGAAAGGGTATTACGGATTGCCACGGGGCGAATGCCCCTCGCAATGACAGTGTTTTTTCGTTGGAGCGTATTTTGCAACAGTCTTTTTATTCTTTTATCAATTCCCGGAACAGAGAAAGGCTTCTTGTAATCATATCGTAGCTGACGCAGTAGCAGATCCGGAAATACTCCGGGCAACCGAAATCGTCACCGGGAACAATAAGAAGATCCTTCTTTTTTGCTTTTTCCGAAAAAGCTTTGGAATCGCCGCCGGGGGCTTTTACAAACAGGTAAAAAGCGCCGTCCGGCTTTGCCACGGTGTAGCCCGCATCGGTAAGGCCTTGGTAGAGGGCTTTTCGGTTTTTGTCATAGGCATCAAGATCCGGACGCAGGTGAGCGCATCGGGCAATGACTTTTTGAAGAAGGGAGGGGGCGCAGACATGGCCGGCGGCTCTTGCTGCACCGGCGATGGCGGCATAAAGGGCTTTGCTGTCCGCTGCCTGTTGGGGAATATAGATATAGCCGATCCGCTCGCCGGGGAGGGACAATGATTTGGAATAGGAATAACAGACAACGGTATCCGGATAGATGGCAGGGATAAAGGGAACGGTGATCCCGTCATAGGCAAGCTCTCTGTATGGCTCATCTGCTACGATGTATATGGGATGACCGAACTGCCGGGCCTTTTCTGTCAGCAGACCGGCAAGCTGCCGGAGGGTCTGCTCTGTGTACACCGTTCCCGAGGGGTTGTTGGGGGAATTGACGATCACTGCAACGGTGTCCGGGGTCAGGGCGACATCCAGAGCGTTCATATTGATCTGGAAATCCGGAATATCCGCAGGAACAACGCCAAAGACGGCGCCTGCCTCCTCTACAAAGGGTTTATATTCCGGAAAATAGGGGGCAAGGGCAAGGATCTTCGCTCCGGGTACAGCCAGCGCCCGAAAAACCGCCACCAATTCCGGGGCAGCGCCGCAGCCGATGAACAGCTCCTCCGGCTGGACGGATACGCCGTATCGGGCGTTTAGATCTTCTGCAATGGCGCTTCTGGTCTGCAGATCGCCGATGGCGGAGGTGTAGCCGTGGATCTGCACCGAATCGGTGTCGGAGAGGATCTGACGGATGGCTTCATCGACTCCGGCAGGGGCGGGGATGCTGGGATTGCCCAGAGAATAGTCGAAAACATTTTCTGCGCCCACAACAGCGGCTCTCTGCCTGCCGTATTCGAACAACTCCCGGATACAGGAGCGCTGGGTGCCAAGCGCTAGCGTTGCTTCATTAACCATAGATTTTTCTCCTGTGAAATCAGAGTTCATATAAGGGACAGGCCGGGTCGAAGGACTGGGGCTTGTATGTAACAGAACCGATGGGCTTGCTTTGGATGCCGTATTTAGGATTGTAGCCAAATAGGTTTACATAACAATCTAAATCATCCCGTTCTTCTTCCATTGCCTGCATTACCGCTACAGTGGCGATCACATCGTCCACTGCCCGGTGAGAGTTGACCACCTTGTCGGAAAGTCCATAGACATCGATGGCGTTGCAAAGCTTATGGGGATAGCTGTGGCGGTCTTTGTAGACAGTCAGAAGATCCAGCTTGTCCTTGCCCTTCAGAATGGAGACGTCCCCGTCCCGGAGGAGCATATAGAAAAGAAAGCTCAGATCGAAATGGGCGTTGTAGGCAAGAAGCAGGGTGTTTCCCGAGAGCATTTCGGCGATGTCCCGGCAGACCCGGGTTTTGGGAATGCCCCGCTCCCGGATGTCCTGGTTGGTAATACCGGTGAGCTGTTCGATTTGGGAAGGGACAAAGCCACCGGGACTCAATGTGATCAGCTCGTCATATTCTCGCACTACAACCGGCTGGCCGTCTTTTTGCTCCACCACAACAGCGGCAAATTCAATGATCTCATCCCGGGAAAACTGCAGACCGGTTGTCTCGGTGTCAAAGAGAAACAGACGATCGTATTTTTCAAAAAGTTTTTTAAGTTGCGCCATATTATTCTCCCTTAGCCAGAGCCAGTGCCCGGCGGAATTTGCTCTTTTTCTCCAGTTGCAAGCCATAATTTTTGGACAGGATACCGGCAAATGCCAGCGCCGCGTTCCGGTCGCCGGATTTCAGTTCCACTTCCACTTCACACAGAGGGATTTCCTTGCCGCCACCGGTAAGGATGCCCTTGTCCAAAGCGATTTCCACAGTGGCATCATCCAAAGCAACGGTTTTGGCGATCCGGGTAAATTTCGCGCCGCACACCGGAACAAGCCCGGTTGAAACAAGGGAGAGCAGCTCTGCGACACCGCTTAGTTTACATAACTCTTCTAAGGCGTCCTCGATCCGGGGACAATCTGTCTCAAACTCTCCCCGGCCAAAACCATCCACAGGGGTCTTCAGAGTACAGACGTGCCGGTCATTTTCCTGTCTGTGCCGCAGGGTATACCACCGGGCGGCAAGACTACCCTCGGGGGTGTCATAATAGGTGGTTTCCATGGAAACAGTTTGTTCCGCTCCGGGATATGCTGCCCGGAGAGCCAGCTGCTGATCAGGCGTTGCCAGGAATTTTACCTCAAATTCGATGCTCATACCCTTTTCTCCCCAATGAATTTGCTATCATTATACACCTATTTTGTTCCGTGTGCAAGAATCTTTCGCGCCCTTCCCGTTACGACAAAATAATTTCGGCGGTCGTGATAGGATTTGGATATACAGCGGGAAGGAAAGTGATACCAATGATCGACTCTATACAGTCTTATATGCGCCGGGGCAGGCATACATTTCGCAAATGGGCATTAGACCCCAGGATACATACCTTGGGCAGGGCGGCAGCTTATTTCTTCTCCGGATTCGGGCTTAGTGCCGCAAGTTTGGGAAATTACTGCCAGAGCTTCGCTCTTGGATTGGTATGCGCCAGTACCGGCTGGTCGGCGGTGCTGACAGCGGCAGGAGCAGGCCTCGGCTACCTGTTTTTCTGGAGCAATATGGGGTATCAGGGTGTATTGTGGGCGGTGGCAGGTCTGGCGGCAGCCTTGTTTTTGGGAGATCGGCGGATCGCCGGAGACACGCCCTTTTTACTACCGGCAGTGTCATCGCTGATCGTGTCTGCCGGAGGGGTGGTATTCCAGAGCTGGATGAGTGACACCACCCCGGTGTTTATTTATCTGATCCGGGTGGTAGCTGGCGGCGCGTCCACAGCCTTATTTTCTCGGGTGCTTCGGGGCAGAAATCCCATATTGGATTGGCTTGCCTGTGGGGTGGCGACCCTGGCTTTGGCACAGATCGTTCCCGCACCGTTTTTAGGATTGGGATTTATAATGGCAGGGATGCTGTCTGTGACAGGGGCGTTCCCAGCGGTTGCTCTTGCCGGACTGGCGCTGGATCTGGCGCAGGTGACCCCGGTATCTATGACGGCAGTACTGTGCGGCAGTTTTCTTTTGCGGCTCTGGCCCCGCTGCCCCAAGGGGGTGACCGGCGCCGGGGTGGGGGTCGTGTACATACTGGTCATGGCCTTATGCAGTCAGTGGGATTTTACGCCCCTGCCTGCTTTGATTTTAGGGAGCGTAGCGGGCAGCTTTTTGCCTGCGCCACGGAAAACCGTCTACCACCGGGGAGAGACCGGAACAGCTCAGGTGCGGCTGGAAATGGCGTCGGGGGTGTTCTCCCAGACGGAGCAGCTGCTTTTGGAGGTGTCGGAAACCCCTGTGGATGAGGATGCCCTGGTATCCCGGGGCGCAGAGCGGGCATGCAGCGGCTGCCCCTGCCGGAAAAACTGTAAGGATGCCCCCCGGATCGCTCAGCTGCCGGGACTGATCCTGCATAAGCCTCTGGTCAGTCCGGAGGAGCTGCCCATCGTCTGCCGGAAAAGCGGCAGATTTCTGGCGGAGCTTCACCGGAGCCAGGAACAGCTTCGCTCTATCCGGGCAGACCGGGAGCGGCAACGGGAGTACCGCGGGGCAGTGATCCAGCAGTATCGGTTTTTATCGGAATATTTACAGGATCTGTCCGACCAGCTTGCCCGACGGGTGGAGACCGGCAGGCAGTATTTTGAGCCGGAGGTACAGGTCTTCGGGAATCGCCCGGAGGCGGATAACGGAGACCGGTGTATCTTCTTTGCCGGGACGGCGCTGCGGTATTATGTGCTTTTGTGCGATGGAATGGGAACAGGACTGGGGGCGGTCCAGGAGGGACGGACGGCGGCGGCCATGCTCCGCAGGCTGCTCTGCGCCGGATACCCGGCAGATAATGCTCTGGAAAGCCTGAACAGTCTTTGCGCCCTGCGGGACAGGGCGGGGGCGGTGACGGCAGACCTTTTGGAGTTACAGCTGGATTCGGGAAAAGCGGTGTTTTACAAATGGGGCGCTGCCCCTTCCTATCTGCTGCGGGATCAGGGTGTGGAGCGAATCGGCGTTGCCGGACCGCCTCCGGGATTGGCAGTGACGGATTGCTGCCAGACCACGCAGCGGGTCTCTTTGCGGCGGGGTGAGCTGCTTGTGATGGTCAGTGACGGGGTAGGAGAGGAAGAGGCGCTTGCGTGCTGCATGAAAAATCCGGGACTTGACCCGGAAGCCTTGGTCGAAAAATTATTGGAGCGGGGACAGCTTGGCGGCGAGGATGATGCCACCGTGGTCCTTGTCCGTTTGAACATGATCGCATAAAAATACTCCCGTCTGCTTTCCAGCAGACGGGATGTTTTCATTCTTCATAGCCTTTAGGGTTGTTATACTGCCAGTTCCAGGAGTCCCGGCACATGTCAGCCAGGTTTTTTTCTGCCCTCCAGCCGAGGACTTCTGCGCTTTTACCGGGATCTGCATAGCAGATGGCAAGATCACCGGGTCGGCGGGGAGCGATCACATAGGGAACATCCACCCGGTTTACCTCCCGAAATGTGCGGACCATATCCAGTACGCTGTAACCGGTGCCGGTGCCAAGGTTGAATACCTCGCAGCCTTTGTTGTTCATCACATAGTTGACTGCTGCCACGTGACCCTTTGCCAGATCCACCACATGGATATAATCCCGTACGCCTGTACCGTCGGGGGTGTCATAATCGTTGCCAAACACACTGAGCTTTTCCCGGCGGCCCACAGCCACCTGGGTAATATAGGGCATCAGATTGTTGGGGATGCCCCGGGGATCTTCTCCGATCCTGCCGCTTTCATGGGCGCCGATGGGGTTAAAATACCGAAGCAGGCAGAAAGACCAGTCCTGGTCTGCATGCGCCATGCGGGAGAGGATCTGTTCGGTCATGTACTTTGTCCAGCCGTAGGGGTTGGTGCAGCCGCCGGTGGGGCTGGATTCCTTCAGAGGCATCTCGTTTCCCCCGGTATATACCGTGGCGGAGGAGGAGAAAATAATGTTCTTCACGCCCACATTTGCCATAACTTTCGTCAGAACCAGAGTGGCGTTTAGGTTGTTGTCATAGTACAGCCAAGGCTTTTCCACACTTTCGCCTACGGCCTTCAGTCCGGCAAAATGGATAACGCAGTCGATTTGATTTTCCGCGAAGATCTTGTTCAGAAGAGACTCGTCCCGGACATCCCCCTTATAAAATTTCAGAGATCTTCCGGTCAGTTCCTGCACCCGGTCCAGAGATCTAGGACTGGAATTGCAAAGGTTGTCGATCACCACCACGCCGTTTCCGCCCTGAAGCAGCTCCAGGCAGGTGTGAGAGCCGATATAGCCGGCGCCGCCGGTAACAAGCACATTCATAAAAGGACCTCCTTGTCCGTAATCAATGTTTATTTTACTGTCAAACCCAGAAAAAAGCAACCGATAAAATCCCGGTAAGCATTTCTGCTTGCTATTTTATACCGGTGTGGGTATAATGAACAATGAAGAAGTCTGCAAAGATGTATTTATGATCAGGAGGCGTTTATGGAACCTATTTATGTAACCGGACACAGAAACCCGGACACAGACTCCATTGTGGCTGCTATGGCCTATGCCGCGCTGCGGAATGCCGTAGGCGACCGGGAATATGAGGCAGCTTGCCTGGGTCATGTTTCCGACGAGACCCAGATCGTGCTGGACCGGTTTGGTTTCCAGCCTCCAAAACGGATATACAGTATGCACACCCAGGTTCGGGACCTGGAGTTTGATACCCCGCCTTTTTTGGGGGCGGCGGTGACTGAGGGACGGGCTTGGAAGCTTTTGCAGCAGCAGAAGAACATTTCCGCAGTTCCTGTGGTCAATGAGGACGGCACGCTCTACGGCATGCTGTCCAGAGAAAATGTGGCAAGCTATAATATGGCGTTGGTAAGCGCCGGTGTATTGGAGGAAGTGCCCCTTTTCAATGTACTCTCCGTTCTGGAGGGAAAGGTGCTCAACGAGGCGGGAGAAAGTACGGATGCCGTTGCCGGTGAGGTGACCATTGCGCTTCCTCAGAGCCAGGAAAATCTGTTGTTCAACAAGCCGGATTCTATTGTTTTGTGCGGCCATCAGCCGGACATGATCCGCAGAGCGCTGGAAATGAATGTCAACTGTCTGGTGATCTGTCAGGCGGAGCTTGCGGAAGAATTGCGGACACTGCCCACAAAGACCTGCATCATATCCACCCCTTACGATGCCTACCGGGCGGCAAGACTGATCTTCCAGTCCACCCCTATCGGCAGGATCTGCCGTACCACCGACCTTACCTGCTTCCACCTGGAGGACAGGCTGGATGAGGTCCGGGAGCAGGTGCTGAAATTCCGGGATTCCTGCTATCCCATTCTTGACGAAGAGGAAAAAGTGGTGGGCGTACTGACTCGATACCATCTGCTTCGTCCCCGGAGAAAACGGGTGGTCTTGGTGGACCACAATGAAGCAGCTCAGTCTGTTCCCGGTCTGGAAGAGGCGGAGATCCTGGAGATCATCGACCACCACCGGCTGGCAGACATCCAGACAGCAAATCCCATTTATGTTCGCAATGAGCCGGTAGGCTCGACCAATACCATTATTGCCGGCATGTTTCAGGACAGAGGATTGATGCCCTCGGCGAAAATGGCGGGTATGATGGCGGCTGCTATCATCTCCGATACAGTTATGTTCAAATCTCCCACCTGCACCGACCAGGATCGCAGGACAGCGGAACGGATGGCGCGGATCGCCAATGTGTCCCTGGAGGAGCTGGGCAGAGATATTTTCTCCGCCTCTGTGGAAAACCGGACCTCGGAGGATCTGCTGTTCTCCGACTACAAGGAGTTTCACATCGCCGGTCACGATCTGGCGGTTGCTCAGGTCACATGTGTGGACAGTCCCAAGATGCTGGAGCGGAAAGAGGAGTTTTTGTCGCTGATGAGAAAGACTGCGGCGCAGAAGGGTTTCTCCATGATGATCCTGATGCTTACGGATGTCCTTCTGGAGGGCACTCAGATCATTTACCTGGGCAGCGACGAGACCATTCAGCAGGCTTTCAGCGCGCAGCCAAAGGAAAACACCGTGTTTCTGCCCAAGATCATGAGCCGGAAAAAGCAGGTAATTCCCATGCTTTCCGCTCTTTGGGGATAAAAACCGGTTGGAAAATCGGAAAAAGTGTAGTATAATCAGATTTTAGGAAAGGATCAGCGCTATGGGATGGGACGAACTTCTGGGCAATGAACGGCTCAAGGAAAATCTGCAAGCAAGCATTCGCAAAGGACGGACCTCCCATTTTTATCTGATCAGCGGTCCTGCCGGCTCAGGTAAGCACACCTTGGCAAGGCTTTTGGCAGCAGCGATCCTGTGCAGAGGTGAAAACAAGCCTTGCATGGAATGCCCGGCATGCCGGAAAGTTATAGGGTCTTCTCACCCGGATTTTATCACTGTGGTAGACCCGGAGCATAAGACTGTTCCGGTAAAGCTGGTACGCCAGGTGCGGGAGGATATGTTTATCAAACCCAATGAGGGGGATAAGAAGATCTACCTGTTCCCCCAGGAGCTGGGAACAGAGGGTCAGAACGCTCTTCTGAAGGTTTTGGAAGAGCCTCCGTCCTACGGCGTGTACATCCTGTTGACGGACAACCCGGAAAAGGTTCTGACCACCGTTCGTTCCCGGGCAGTGGAGCTTACCTTGCAAAGCTTGCCCCGCAAGTTGTTGACCCGGGAATTGAAAAAGCAGTTTCCTGAGGCCGATGAAGATGCCCTTGACGCAGCGGTGATCCGCAGCGGCGGCTATCTGGGACAGGCAAAAATACTGCTGGAAGAGGGTGGCGTTATCCCGCCCCAGACAGAAGGCTTTGCCAAAAGCTATGCCGCAAGAGATGCGGTGGGACTTATCCAGGTGCTGGTACCCATGGAAAAGTGGAAACGGGATCAGGCCATAGAAATTTGGAATCAGTGGCAGGAATTGCTGCAAAACGCCCTGGTGTGCCGGTCAGGAATGCCTGCCCTGTCACCAATGGCTAGGAATATCAGCACCGCAAGAAGCTCACAGGAGCTTTTGGAAGCCATCCGGCATTTGCAAAAAGCAACCCAGTACGCTCAGGGCAACGTATCCGTAGCTGCCATCTGCAGCTACCTTGCCTGGGTGTTAAGATAAAGGAGAGTACCATGGAAGAGCAAAAAAAGACCCTCCCGGAGGAAACTGCCGTAGAGGTAGTGGACATTCAGTTCCGTCCCGGGCAGAAGGTTTATTACTTTGATCCTGCAGGGATCCCCTGCAAAACAGGCGATCATGTGATCATCGATACGGCACGGGGTCCTGAATACGGCATCTGCGCCGGGGGAAACCACAAGATCCCCAAGAAGGATGTGGTGTCCCCTCTGCGTCCGGTGCTGCGGATCGCCACGGCGCAGGATGAAAAGACTGTGGCGGCAAATCAGGAAACAGAGAAAAAGGCATTTGAGGTCTGCATGCAGCGGATCCAGGAGAGCAAGCTGGATATGCAGCTGGTGTCTGCGGAGTGCGCCTTTGACGGAAGCAAGATCCTGTTTTTCTTCACCGCCGATGAGCGGGTGGACTTCCGGGAGCTGGTAAAAAATCTTGCCAGTACCTTCCATACCCGGATCGAGCTGCGCCAGATCGGCGTTCGTGACAAGGCGAAAATGGTAGGCGGTCTGGGCATCTGCGGACGGCCCTTCTGCTGCACCAGCTTTTTAGACGATTTCCAGCCGGTGTCCATAAAAATGGCAAAGACCCAGAATCTGAGTCTGAATCCTACAAAGATCTCCGGCACTTGCGGCAGACTGATGTGCTGCCTGAAGTACGAGCAGGATGCCTATGAGGATCTGATCCGTACCAGTCCCAAGCTGGAATCCTTTGTGGATACACCCGACGGCAGAGGCACGGTGATCGAGCTGGATCTGCAGCGGCAGCGGGTAAAGGTGCGCATGGAGAACAATCCGGAATCTGTGGGCAATTACGCCAATGCGGATATCGCCGTTCTGCGAAACGGCAAGGCAAAGAAGACCGATCCTCCCATTCCTGCGGATCTTGCCCCTATTTCCGGAGCAAGACGGCAGAAAAGAGAGCCGGAGCAGGAGAACGGCAGACTGTTCTTAGATCCCATCAAGTTCCGTTACAGCACGGAAGCGGTGGTAGAGGAGCAGGATGTTGCCCCTGCGGAAGAAACTGCTGAGGAGCAGACCCAACACAAATCCGGCAACCGTAACCGTCGGAGAAACCGCAAACCCAGACAGCCCCAGGAAAATGCACAGCCTAAGACCGAAGAGTCTGCCAAGCCGAAGCCACAAACGCCGGCGCAGCCGAAAAAGGAAGGGCAAGGGGGCGGAGAAAAGCCGAAAAACAACCGGCACAGAAACAATCACCGCCGCCGCAGAGGCAATAAGCCTAACGGACAAAATACGGCGCAGTAAAACAAACCAAAGAGCCTTGGAAAAGATCCAAGGCTCTTTTTAAAATATGCTTGACAGGTGGCATACGATGCTATATTATAAACATAAGCTTATAGTTAAACAAACATAAAGAGGTGATAGGATGACACAACGGGAACGGCAGATCCTGGAGCTGATCCAGCGGGACCCGATGATCTCCCAGCAGGCGCTGGCAGAGGCGCTGGATATTACCCGGTCCTCCGTGGCGGTACACATCTCCAATCTGATAAAAAAAGGATACATTGCCGGCAAGGGCTATGTGCTGCAGACCGGAGCATATGCGCTGGTGGTAGGCGGCGTGAATGTGGACATCGGCGGTCAGTCCTTCTCGGGACTTGTCCGGGGGGATTCCAATCCCGGCAAGGTGACAATCAGTTTAGGCGGCGTGGGGCGGAACATTGCCCACAACATGTCGCTACTGGGTGTACAGGTCCGGATGCTGACAGCTTATGGTGATGACCTCTACGGCAGGCGGATCGCTGCCTCCTGTAACGAGCTGGGCATCGATGTAAGCCATGCCCGGATGATCCCCGGCGGCATTACCTCTACGTATCTTTACATTGCAGATCCTTCCGGAGAAATGGATATCGCCCTTTCGGATATGCAGATCTGTCAGGAGATCACACCGGCATATCTGGAGGAAAACCTTCCGGTGATCCGGAATGCCAGGATCGTTGTGGCAGACGCCAACTTGTCGGCAGAGGCCCTTGCCTGGCTTGCCCAGCACTGCCAGTGCCCGCTGTTTTGCGATCCGGTGTCCACCAAAAAGGCGGAAAAGCTGATCCCCATTCTGGACAGGATCCACACCCTAAAACCCAACAGGCTGGAGGCAGAGCTGCTGTCCGGTGTTCCTGTTAACAACCGGGAGGATGCGGAAAAGGCAGCAAAAGCGCTGCTCCAAAAGGGCGTAAAAAGAGTGTTTTTATCCATGGGCGCTGAGGGCGTGTACGCCGCAGACGGAAAGGAAGGCCTCTGGCTTTCCAACCTGCCCGGCAAAATGGTCAGCACCACCGGCTGTGGCGATGCCTTT
>JAZNZT010000035.1:0-3464 GCA_045595075.1 Faecousia sp. | reverse complement strand
TTTTTTGATTAACAAATAACAAAATCTCCGGAATGCTGACGCATTTCGGAGATTTTTTATGCAGTTAAGCGAGAAAGGGACCGTTCAAAACCAATACTTCCTTACGGAGTGTTGCCCTTCGTCCGGGCGGATTTTTTATTTCAGCTCGATTTCACCGAGCACGGTGTTGCAGATATAGTCTGCCTTAAAGCCACGCATGGTATCCATATGGGGCTGACCGATATGGATCTGCTGCTTTTCCCGGCTCTCCCACTGCTCCAGAAGCAGCAGTTCGTCGGGATCTTTTTCCGACAGATAATAGTCGTATCGGATACATCCGTCCTCTGCCCGAATGGCATCCAAAATTCCATCGCTGCCCATCCGGTCAATAAAGGCTTTCCGCCTGCCGGGCAGGCAGGTGAATTTTACATAAATGGTATACACGACTTATCTCCTTTCCCGAACAGCGGCAACCGCTTTTTTGGCGATTTCCATTTCCTCTTCGGTCACCTCTTCGTCAAATGTGGCAAAGGTGTTGTCTTTCACATCCCGGTTGAATAAAGTCGCGTACCAGATCAGGCCAAGGGCATACCGACCCAAGCCCAGGCTTGCATGGTAGGTATCCCGGTGCAGCCGGCTGATCCCATTGGCGATCAGCTCCTGGAACACCTCACCTGCGGGAATGATCCCATCTGCCCCGATCTCCTCTGCCGCCTGCCTATAGGCTTCCTCCAGATCCCGGAACATATCCTTTTGGTCGGTATATCCCAGCTCCACATTCAGCCGCTGGCTGTCCTGCTCATAGGCCCAGGTCTGATGCACAAGGATCTTTGCCTTGGGAACACAGACCCGAACATAATCCACCAGTTCATTTAAGTAAGGCTGATAGGTTTCATAACAGGTCGATTTACTGCTGACCTGCTGAACGGTGACCACATCCCAATCCCGATTCAAAAGCGCCTCCTGCAGACTGACATTAAAGCCCGTGATCACGCCGTTCATTTGCAGCCCATACGCCCGTTCTTCCGTGAGCATATTCCGGTAGTGAGTGGAAAGGGAGCAGCCGCCGATATAAAGATTAAAGGTAGTCAGCTTCTCCCCATCCGCTGCCGCGATACCGTGCAGATACCGCTGGGCGTCCTGGGAAAAGCTGTTGCCGATAGATAAGATGTTCATGTTCTTCCCTCCTGTTTTTCTGTTATCACACCATAAATATTTGGTTTTACAAGCAGAAAAACACCTCCCCGCGGGGAGGTGTTTTTTAAGTCTGATATTACTCCTCTGCGCTGCGGGAGACCAGCAGGTTCACAAGGATGCCCAGGATCAGAGAGCAGGCGATAGCGGTAATAGTCACAGGACCGATGGCCATAGCCATGCCGCCGATACCGGGGATCAGAATAGAGGCGACCACAAACAAATTCTTGTTCTGACCCAGATCTACCTTCTGGATCATCTTCAGACCGGAAACGGCGATAAAGCCGTACAGGGTGGTGCAGACACCGCCCATGACACATCCGGGAATGGAATCCAGGAAGGCCACGAAAGGTCCGAAGAAGGAGATGATGATGCACATCACAGCAGCGGTGGTAATAGTGATCACAGAAGCATTGCGGGTAATGGCAACACAGCCAACACTCTCGCCGTAGGTGGTGTTGGGGCAGCCGCCGAAGATCGCGCCGGCAATAGAGCCAATGCCGTCGCCCAGCAGGGTGCGGTGCAGGCCGGGGTTCTCCAGCAGGTCCTCGTCAATAATGGTAGACAAGTTCTTGTGATCGGCAATATGCTCAGCAAAGACCACAAACGCCACGGGAACATAGGCAACCGCCACAGTGGCAATATAAGATGCGTCGATGTCCTTCACGCCCTTCATTGCCTCCAGGAAGCTAAACTGCGGAACTGCGAAGATCTGCATGTTCTGGAACAGGGAGAAATCGATAACGGGGATGCCGCAAACAGTGAAGATCGCTGCCACAGCATAGCCGGCAAGGATACCGATAATGAAGGGGATCATTTTAGCCATCTTCTTGCCGTAGGTGGAGACCAGAATAACAGTCAGCAATGTAACCATGGCGCAAACAAAGGAAGCCCAGATGGGAGCGGTCATAATGAAAGAGCCGTTGGCATCCTGCGCGCCATAGGAGAAAACGTCCTTAATAGCAGCGCCTGCCAGGGAAAGACCGATCAGGGCAACAGTGGGTCCGATGACCACAGGGGGCATCAGCTTGTTGATCCACTTAACGCCTGCCAGCTTAACAACTGCGGCGATGACTACATATACAAGGCCAGCGAATACAGCGCCCAGAATAATGCCGGCAAAGCCTGCGGATGCGGAAGCAGCGCCGGCAAAGGCGGCTGCCATAGAGCCAATGAACGCGAAAGAAGAGCCCAGGAACACGGGGCTGCGGAACTTGGTGAAGAGCTGGTAAACAATGGTACCTACGCCTGCGCCAAACAGCGCGGCAGAGGCGGACATGCCGTTGCCAACGATAGCGGGCACGGCAATGGTGGCTGCCAGAATGGCAAGCACCTGCTGGAACGCGAACACCAGCAGCTGGGTAAACTTAGGTTTGTCTTTAATGCCGTAAACTAAATTCATTTTCTACCTCCTGTTGTGAATATCTCACAAAGCTAACTGTATCACACCTGTGTCGAAAATGCAAGAATTTACCGCTTTTATATTTATAAAATTGTGATCCTTTAGCAGAATATCAAAAGCCCCCCGGATTTAGCCTTTCTCCGGGGGGTGCGTCTTATTCGATAACCTTCAGGAATACCAGGATAGAGAGAACAATGCCAACCAGGGCATACAGTCCAACTGCGTATCCAATAATAGAGAAGATGATGCCGATGATGGGGATCTGTGCCAAAAGGCCGATCACAAGACCGCAAACCACATCTATGATAACAAAAATTACCAGAGAAACAATAAATGCCTGCAGTTCCCTTGCCTTAAACGCAATAGGGAAATACTTCTTCAAGATATCCATTTTAGCATTGCTCCTTTATTTTATGTTTATCCGCCATCGGCGTCTTAGCTATATTTTAGGATGCGTCGCCCCAAATGTCAATAGAACACCCACCGACGTAAATACAATAGCATCTTTCTGCGCAATATGATATAAATCCCTCACACCCCGAAGATCGCCTGACAAAATCAGCGTTGCCGCAAAATTTTGCTGGCAGCTATTGGTTTTTGTATTTTATTCTGTTCCCATCGCCTTTACCAAGTCACTCATGTAATCGATTTTGAAAGCGATGGTCTTTTGGTCTGTGCGTAGTATACATCCTGCATATTCATCATCCTCATTCTCCACGATCCTGAGTTTCAAACCCATTATGGCAGGGGATTTGCGAATTTGATCTGCTTGGATGCAAACAATGGGATAGACGTCATCATAGGCATCAAACTCAGCGCACCAATCATTGGGAATGTTATATTTGATAAAACTTTCACCGACAGTTCTGCACTCGTAATCACAGCCAAA
>JAZNZT010000034.1:0-4992 GCA_045595075.1 Faecousia sp. | reverse complement strand
CAGGAGATCGCAGATACTCTGAATGGAGTAAAATGTGTATACAATGATGCTACCAAGCCAGAAACCTTTACCTCTATGGTGGAGGATGTGGTTCGGGATGCCGGCTGTATCGATGTGCTGGTTAACAACTTTGGAACATCTAACCCCGGAAAAGATTTGGATTTTGCCAATACAGATCCGCAGGTGTTTTTGGACACAGTCAATCTGAACTTGAGAAGCGTCTTTATGGCAAGTCAGGCCGCAGCCAAGTATATGGCAAATCATGGTTGCGGCAGTATCATCAACATTTCCTCTGTGGGCGGTATTGTGCCGGATGTCTCCCAGGTTGCCTACGGCACCAGCAAGGCTGCAATCAACTATCTGACAAAACTTATCGCCGTCCACGAGGCTAAGAATAATATTCGCTACAACGCGGTGCTTCCTGGCATGACTGCCACGGAAGCGGTGGAGAAGAATCTTTCAGAGGAATTCCGTGGTCTATTCCTGCGGCATATCCCTCTTGGCAGAATCGGTCTGCCGGAGGAAATTGCAGAAGCAGTAGTCTACTTCGCCAGCGACGCCTCTGCCTACACCACCGGCCAGATTCTCACCGTATCCGGTGGTTTCGGTTTGGCAACCCCGGTCTATGGTGATCTGGCAAATAAGGACAGCAGACGATGATGTAACAGCTGTATTTTATAGTACCAGGCAAGTAAAAAAGGAGCAACCTTTATGTGTGAGGTTGCTCCTTTCCTACGTGTCTCATCATTTCCATTTTTCGATCAAATTGCGGATAAAGATGTTGACTGCTATATCTGAGAAAACTATAATACTGTTAGAGGTGAGGCACAATGCAGTATGTTGAATACGGTGCACACAATTCGCAAACCGTCATCCTGCTCCACGGCGGTGGTCTGTCCTGGTGGAATTACCGCGAAGTCGCACAGCTTTTGGCAGATAAATACCATGTGGTCCTGCTGATTTTGGACGGTCATGCGGACAGTGACGCGCCTTTTACTTCTATTGAGGATAATGCTGCACGGCTGATCGCATATATCGACGAACACCACGGCGGCAGTGTTTATGCTTTGGGTGGTCTGTCCCTTGGTGGGCAGATCACTGTGGAAATGCTGACGCACAGACCTGATATTTGCAGATTTGCCTTGATCGAAAGTGTGCTGGTCAAACCTATGAAGCTGACCCATTTGCTGATCAAACCAACCTTTGGGACGAGTTATGGTCTAATCAAGCAGAAGTGGTTTGCCAAAATGCAGGCCGCCTATCTGGGTATCCCCAAGAACCTGTTCTGTGATTATTACCGAGATACCTGCAAGATCACCAAAGAAGATATGATCGCATTTCTGCAAAGCAACAGTGCCTACTCCATAAAGCCTGCTCTCCGGGATACGCAAGCCAAGGTGCATATTGTTTTCGGCAGCAAGGAGCAATCCTCAATCCGCACATCCGGAAAACTGCTGAATCGCATGATTCCGGACAGCACTTTGGAAATCCTCCCCGGATACCGCCATGGCGATTTAAGTCTGAATCATCCGGAACAATACGCGCAGATGCTTTTAAAGCTAATCTCATAAAAAAGATTCTCGGAATAAAATGAACGAACCTACAAAGGTGTCGCAGAAATGCGGCGCCTTTTCTGCAGGTAGAAAGAATCATACTTTTTTGGTATAATAATAAAAATTCCCTTGCGTAAGGTATTGCTTGTTACGCTGCGTAATGATGTAAAATAAGCAGCGTAAGGAGGTGAAAGCTATGTCAAAGTACACAACAGGAGAAATTGCAAAGCTCTGTGGCGTATCCGTCAGAACGGTGCAGTATTATGATTCGAGAAACATTCTCGTACCCAGCGAACTGTCGGAGGGCGGTCGCCGCCTTTATTCCGAAGACGATCTAAAGCGGATGCGGATTATCTGCTTTCTGCGTGAAGCCGGAGTTCCCATCAATAGTATCTGTGAGCTGTTTGCCGAGGAGCATCCTGAAAAGGTTATTTCCATTCTGCTTGACCAGCAAGAACAAATACTTCGAGAAGAATTGGAAGAACAGCAGAAGAAGCTTAGCATCGTTAAAACCATCAAGCGTGAGCTGAAAGAGGTTAAAAATTTCTCCGTTGAATCTATCGGTGATATAGCGTTTGTAATGAAAAACAAGAATAAGCTAAGAAAAATGCGTTGGACTATGGTGCTTACGGGAATTCCCGTAACCGCGTTGCAATGGGTATCTATTGTTTTGTGGATCACGCACGGTCTTTGGTGGCTGTTCGCTATTTGGGCTTGCGTAGCAGTGCCGTGGGGAATCGTTGTTTCAAGCAATTATTTCAAGCGTGTTGCCTATATCTGCCCCGAATGTCACGAAGTGTTTAAACCTAAATTAAAGGAAGTGTTTTGGGCATATCACACACCGAAAATGCGCCGTCTGACTTGTCCAAAATGTGGTCATAGGGGCTTGTGTGTCGAAGTATACGCAGAAAAGGAGGACAAGAACAATGGATAATATTATGGAGTTTCTTCCGTTTTTAATTCCGCTTGTCATTGTACAGTTTGCGCTGTTTGGATATACACTGTATCATATTTTAACTCACAAGACATATAAGCGTGGCAATCGTGCATTGTGGCTGGTTATTACCATCGTGCTGATGAACTTTGTCGGGCCGATTCTGTACTTCCTGCTCGGCAAGGAGGACGTGTAATGGATATGCTGCGCATCACCGATCTGCATAAGCGTTTTGGTGATAAAGAAGTTTTGCGTGGTCTTAATTTAACCGTGCCGGAGCACAGCATATACGGATTTATCGGCAAAAACGGTGCAGGCAAAACAACCACAATGAAAACGATACTGGGTCTTCTGAAAGCAGATTCGGGTGAAATTATTGTGGGTGGTGAAAAGGTAGTTTACGGACAGACTTCCACCAATCAATATATCGGATATCTCCCCGACGTGCCGGAGTTTTATCCCTTTATGACTGCACCGGAATATCTTCGCTTTTGTGGGGAAATTACCGGTATGAAAAAGGCAGAGTGTGATTCCCGTTGCAAAGAACTCTTGGAGTTTGTAGGACTTGGTGACGAAAAGCACCGCATCAAAGGTTTTTCAAGAGGTATGAAACAGCGCTTGGGTATCGCTCAGGCATTGCTTAACAGACCCAAACTGCTTATTTGCGATGAACCCACCTCTGCTCTCGATCCTGTCGGTCGGAAGGAAATACTGGATATTCTCTTAACTGTCAGACAGCAGACAACAGTTTTGTTCTCTACCCATATTCTTTCGGATGTGGAGCGTATATGTACCGATGTTGCCTTTTTGAATAATGGCGTAGTAGAAACACAAGGAAAACTCTCCGATATTAAAACGAAATATCGCAGCGAGGAATATCTGTTGGAAACCGAGAACGATGCGGATATGCGCAAACTAATTCAGGCATTTCCCGCAATGAAGCAGATTGTTGAAAATCAGCTCACATTTTGCGAAAGCGTGCTCTCTGCATTTGATGTACTGCGCTTTGTATCAGACCAGCATATCGCTTTGCTGAAATTCGAACGAGTGGAGCCTACGTTGGAGTCTTTGTTTATGGAGGTGACGCAGAAATGAGATCCTTGTTTGCCTTTATAAAGAAAGAGTTCACGGAGCAGTTTCGTTCCGGTAGATTGATAATCCTCGGACTTTTATTTGTTCTGTTCGGTATTATGAACCCTGCAATAGCGAAATTAACACCGTGGCTATTGGAAACTATGGCTGACTCCCTTGCCGAAAGCGGCATGATTGTAACGGATGTGAAGGTGAGCGCAATGGATTCGTGGGTGCAGTTCTATAAGAACATACCGATAGGATTGATCGCCTTTGTTTTGATAGAAAACAGTATCTTTACGAAAGAATACATTTCCGGTACACTGGTCTTGTCTCTAACAAAGGGGCTTGAACGCTATAAGGTGGTCATTTCCAAAACTGTTGTGCTTACAGTGCTTTGGAGCATCTGTTATTGGATGTGCTTTGGAATCACATACGGATATAACGCATACTTCTGGGATAATTCTATCGCACAAAACCTCATGTTCTCTGTGGTATGCTGGTGGCTGTTCGGTGTGATGGTTGTTGCGCTGATGGTATTGTTCTCTGCGGTAGCTAAGTCAAATACGGGTGTGCTTTTAGGAACAGGCGGTGTAGTACTAGTATCCTACCTGATTGGCTTGCTGCCAAAATGCAGCAAGTATTTGCCCACTAATTTAGCAGATGGAAACTCTTTGATATATGGATTAGCAGAAACAAAGACATATATGCCATCGCTTTTGATTGCGATCGCAACAGGAGTAATCAGTTTTGTAATCAGCATTCCAATCTTTAATAAGAAACAGTTATAAGGATTCTGGCAAAAGAATTTTTTAACGAAACGCAACACCTACTGCTTTTTGTAGCAGTGGGTGTACTGCTTTAATTGTCCATACCGCACAGGTTTGCCTTTTCGATCAATGCCCGGTCATTCATCACCGCGTCGTAGAATCGGAAGCCACCGGCAAAATTATAGGCTTCAAAACCATAGCCCTCCAGAATCCGGGTGGCGATGTAGCTGCGCAGACCGCTCTGGCAGATGACATACACAGGTTTTCCCGCTTCAATCTCCCCAATCCGCTCCCGCAGCACATCCACGGGAATGTTTTGGAAGCCTTCGATATGTCCACGGCTAAATTCGCCCACCGTCCGGGTATCCAGTAGCGTCACACTTCCATCCCGGGGCAGCTTGACTGCATCGGAAAGATGCCACTGCTTCAGCCCTTTGGAGATATTGTCAATCATAAATCCCGCCATATTCACCGAATCCTTAGCTGAAGAATAGGGCGGCGCATAGGCTAGGTCCAGATCCTTTAGATCAGTTGCTTTTATTCCCGCATGAATGGCTGTAGCCAGCACATCGATGCGCTTATCTACACCATCGTAGCCCACGATCTGTGCGCCCAGTAACCGGTAGCTTTCCTTTTCGAAAACCACTTTCATGGTCATCAGCTT
>JAZNZT010000033.1:0-10405 GCA_045595075.1 Faecousia sp. | reverse complement strand
TATCCGGCTGCTCAGCCTTTGCTATAATTTCTACCTTTCCCAGATCGCCGCCGTTTTTGACCTGACTACATTCGTAGTAGGTCTCAAAATCTGCCAAAAGGTAGTAAGTTTCTCCGGTCCTCAGATCGGTTTCCACTACATTGGAACGACTTTCTCTCTCTTCCACAGGGCCGTTATTTACCGTAGTAGGTGCAGAGCCTTCTGCATTTTTCTGCTCACCGCAAGCGGTAAGGCTTAGCAATATCACAAAAATCAAAATACAGCAAATTTGCTTTTTCATATTACTGAGCCTCCTTTACAGTTGCGAAACTGTCTGCATATACCGTTACAGCAGTGCCTTGGTCAAAATTGAAGTCAATTTCCTCAATACTGTCAAGCTTGCCGCCTACATCTACCGCACTGGGCATTGTCAGATCGACGGTAATCCACTCGCCAGCCGGCAAATCAAAGGTTGCCATATTCACATCTGTTCCTACATAGTAGGTAACATTCATTTGCAGCAATTCCGTTCCGGGATTGTACATACGCAGCTTGATATTTTTGATACCTTCCCAGGAACCGCCGATCAACTCACTGTCACGGCTGATTGCAAAGTAAGGAAGGGTATCATCGGCATTGGGATTTAATATCAGTTTTGCACTACGGCTTCCATCAGCTGCATAATCTGTGCTTAATTCCACACTGTTTTTGCCGAAACAGCTAATCCAGCTATCTACACTCACAGAATCTTCAAAGCTCTGAATTTGTCCCAATAAGCCATTGAGCAATGTACGGCTGACGGTACGGGTCTGCTCACCCCGAGTCAGCTCCATGCTGACGGACTGCTGCTGACGCAAGTCTACAGAAACCGTGTAAATGCCGTTTTCATCGGCATTAAGTACAGTCTTCTCTCCTCCTTCAGCAACCAGGGCAACCTGTGTGCCTTCGTCGACCTTAAAGGAAAGAGTTGCGGAAGCAATATCCATATCTATGTCGGCATAATAAAGATCTAAACCGTTTTGCAGGGCAACGATGGTTTCGAACAACTCTGTACGAACTGCTTCCATGGCATACGCATCCCGGATTACGGTCATAATTTCGGTGTAAATTTTCCGGTACAAAGGCTGCAATGCAACATCCGCATCCAAACCCTGCTGTTCATACAACTTGCCAAGAATTTGCAAAAGCTGGTAATCCTCAGACATATCCCGATAGGCGACCATACGCAAAGATGGACAAGGACCGTAAATGCCATACTTGGCACCGGGATAGGTGATCTTACCGTCGCCTAAGCTTGGCTGACCAGTCCAACCGGTATCCCACGGATCTCCCATCGTATCGCCGCCCTCCAGATATAGATAGCTGGAGGTGGCATACATCAGGTAAGCCGGTGTATTCATCTCGTAGCACATCCATCCCATCACGCGGGTTGCCATGGGGATATCAGAGCTATGGGCATTGGCGTAAGGATATACGGGTCCCCAGCAGGTATACATCCATATATCAGTTTCGGTCATTGTTTCAAACAAAACTTTCCGATAGCCAGTATCACCAATCACATCCAGGCAAGGACAAGCTGTAAGCATTTCCAAGCCGTATTGCTTGATATCTTCAGCATCATAGCTGCCTGGAATCACATCCGGAATTGTCGTCAGCACAGGAGAAACAACCTGTGTATACCAGTTGTAATCCTCCGTGCCAGCCAATTCCTGACGAAGTTCATTGTCGCAGTCGGTGAGCATCTCAAAATACAGGTCTACGGTTCCTTTGGCTCGCAGGAACTGTGCCTCGCTGGCAGGCTCATCAACATCGGTAGTAAAGTAGGTATATGCTTTATCCAGATAATTTACCTTATCCTCCAATGAGGCATAGGCTACTGCCCGCACATACTCCTTCATAAGTGACAGATTCACATTGGATGCCTTGCCGTTATAGCTGGAGCCGGTAGGCTCTATGTACATAGCATAGGCAGTAAAGCCATCCTTGAAATAGTACTCCCGTAAAAGCTCCACAAATTTTTCCGGACCACCGTTGCCCTCAAAAGGCAGCCGTCCGCTCATTTTGTACTTCAGCAGGAAATCCACATAAGCTTCGTGCATTTCCTGAGAAGAATCCAATTCTGCAGAAGCAAAGTGATCTACCAAGTATGTAGAAAATACGGTTTGCAGTTGAGTGGCTCCGGTTATGTCGATATCGTATACCTTAACCTCCATCGGGATGGTATATGTTTTATTATCTGCTGTTACAGTAACCTGGCCTTTGTAAATTCCCGCCGGTGTACTTGCCGTGGTGGTCACATCCAGAAGAACAGCCTGATTATTGCCCTTTTCAATAGATGTTTCGCCGTATGCCACAGCGGTTTTTATGGGAAGAAGGGGGTCCGGAGAACGGCCGCCGGCCAGATCCGGGTTGCTGGCCTGATTGGTTTTTACATAGTCCTGATAGTATTCATGGAATATTTCCACGCTATCTGCCGGAATAACCGCATTGCCGCAGATCAGGTCAGAAACCGTAACATCGTAGCAATCTATCGCGTCCCTGGCATAAAGCATAAGCTGGACCGCCTCGGTTTCGTTCTTTGCCATCTGTATCTGCAATACCGTCTTTTGTGCTGCGGTAGACGCAATTTGCCCTTCGTCATTTTGCAGATATTTGATGCCGGACGGCTCTGCCCACAGAATCAGCCCGTCGTCGCCTTTTATTGCCTGTTTAGCATCTGTGCAGGCACATAGACCAATACAAAGACATATTGCAAGCAAAAGTGCAAGGGCTCCTTTCGCCGTCATATCAACACCTCCATGTTCGTATTTATTGCGGCGTTTTTCTTTACCCGCTGATTCTGCCAATCAGGGTATCCCATTTGATACCGCTATTGTCATCCACAAATTGCTGATGCAATGCTTCCGCATTGGCAAACTGCCCTACAGGGGAGGTAATATAGCTGTCGAAGGTGCCGCTTATACCCAGGTTAATTGCCTTTGCACCGGCGAAATAGAACAGTTCATTGTATTTGAAGTCACAAACAAAAGTACCGTTCTTGGTAGCATCGTAGATAGACTGTTCTGTAGCACTCAGTCCCTCATACGTATAATGATAAGGTGCAAAGCCGCCGATACAGTTATCTTTGAAGATCTGAATACCCTCGTCAGATGCCATATAAATCAGGAACTTGTTTGCCAAGGTTTTGGCATTAGAGAAAGCAGGTGCGTAAACAGAATGAATATCATTGTTAGAACCCATTGTGTTTCTGGCAGAACGAATAAATGCTGCTTCGCTGTCTGTTACACCAGCAGGCAAGGTGTCGGAAACGCCGTCTACATAGTCAATCACAGCAGAAAGGGTTGCATCATCATTTACATTGGGCAAACGCACTTCGTTGTCAACACTGTAACTGTTTGTGCTGTCAATAATTGAGGAGATAACCGGGGTTTTCATCATCTTAACAACAGAAGCTGTACTGCCTGCACCGCTGTTATCCTGAATCTCCTGCATCAGCCAATCACCGCAGAAATAGAATGCCAGCTTGTTTTTTGAATCCACAAAACGCTTCTGATAGTCGTTGAGGTTGTTTACGCCGATTTCAGCAGTATTCGGCAGAACAAAACCATTGTCAGGGTCAAGCAAGTCAAAGGCTACCTTCATAGATTCCAGACGGCCTTTCTGCTGATAGATGAGAGAGGATTTGGTTGTTTCTCTGCCGCGGGCAGAGTCGAAGCCGATACCATCAAAGAATTTCAAATAATTCTCAATACCCTCATACTGTGCCCAGTTAACAAGGAAGAAGCTCTTGGCATACTGATCCAGAGAGCCGGGAAGCAGAATGTGGCAGCCCGCAGCCTTCAGCTTTTCGCACAGGGCAATCAGCTCGTCTGTGGTATTGGGAACTTCCCAGTTGCCCTCACCCAATGCCTCATTGATAACCGTTTCATTGTAGTACAGACCCATAGCACCGGTAACATAAGGCAGGCCGTAGTATACATCGTCTGCAACATCGGCCGTATCCCTGCCTGTATGCTGGTAACCGATCAACACGGAATCGTACATTTTTTCCTTAACCGTGATGCCTTCACCCGGAATTTCGGCGTCCAGCACATCATTTAAAGGACGAAGCGCCTGATTGCCACCGTAATAGGTGCTGTACTCCTGTACCAGACTTGCCATACCGGTATTGCTAATATCAAAATACAGGTCGAAGTCGCTCTTTTTGTAGTTTTTCAGGTCACTTTTGATGATGTCAGCTTTGCTGATGGTGGTCAGATTCACGGTAACACCGGGGTTTGCTTTCTCAAAACCGCCCTTCATTGCCTCCAACCACTTAAAGCCGTAGCCCTTATGAAGGATCATAATGTTTAAGGTAGTCGTATCTTCCACGATTTCATCGGGATTATCAGGATTGTTGACTGTGCCGCCGTTATTTCCGCCACAAGCTGCCATAGACAGGAGCATAAGCAGCACGATCAGCAGGGATGTAATTTTTTTCATTGCTTTCATTTTTTATAACCTCCTAAATATCAGCCCTTCATACCGCCGATAGAAATGTTGTTCATAATTTGCTTGTTGAAAATCAAAAACAAAACCGCCACGGGGATAATAGAGATCAGCATACCGGCAAAATAGGTCGGTGTGCTCAGTCCAAGCTGGAACATATTGTCCTTGTAGAGATACAAGGCTGTAGATAATGTGGGATAAGACGGCAAATACAGCAAAGGCACATCATAGCTATTCCACGCCGAAATGAACTGCATCACGGAAAGGGATACAATGATTGGCCTTGCCTGCGGCAGCAATACCTTAAAGAATATGGTAAAGGGCCCTGCGCCATCAATCTTTGCTGCTTCCGCATAGCCCGCAGGCAGATTGCGGAAGAAGGCATATACAATCAGGAAATACATACCGTGACCGGCACCCTGACCAATCAAAAACAAGGGAGAATCTACTAAACGCAAATTGTCCAAAAGCTGATAGTTGGCAGCTGTTTGTCCGTAAATGGGCATCATCATCTGCAGAACGATGAATGCATACAAAAATTTTCTGCCGGGGAATTCAAATTTTGCCACCGCATAGGCAAAAAATACCGTAGAAATCATTTTTGTGGCAGTCATACCAATACTGAACCACAGAGAGTTCAAAATCAGAGTAAAATAATTTGTGGTAACCAGCTCGCCATTGATATAGCTTTCAAAGGTGAACTTTTCCATAGCCTTTGCATAGTTGGAAAAATCGATTTTTAAAGGAAAAAAGGCGGAGGAATTGTCCAAGTACCAGTTTTCGTCTGCAAGAGAGATTCCCACCCCCCAAAGGATCATCAGTACGAACAAAAGTCCCCATAGCAAAGGAATCAAGCCAAGAATATTAAACAGAACACCGTTTTTCTTAACTTCAGAGAGTCGGTTGTGGGCGTTAGAGCCTTTTTTGAAAAGCTTCATCAATACTCCACCTCCTCACCGAATTTATTCATAATGACACGGCCGGAAATAACCAACGGAACAGTTATTGCTGTAAAGATCAGGCCAACGGCCGCCACATTACCGTATTCGGCAGTCAGACCGCCCAAGACACTGTTATACATCCAGAATGCAATGGTATTGGTATTGTTTGCACCGCCGGTCAGTGCCAAAACAGAGCCGGATGCGCCAAAGATACCTACAATTTGGAGCGTCACCATTGTCACAAAGGTAGGCCATATAAGAGGAAGTACTACCTTCCGAAACTCGGTAAACGGGCCGATACCCTCTAACTTTCCTACCTCGATCAATTCTGTAGGGATTCGCGCCATAGCACCCAGCCAGATCATCAGGTTAGCACCTACACCTACAAAAAGGTCAAAGATCATCACATACCACAGAGCATTCGTATACCGCATAGAAACAACGGTTTCCTGCCCTGTCGCTTCTGCCACCATCTGCATCACAGGTCCGGTGGAGCTCATCAGGTTGGCATACAAAAGCGCCAGCATAATGCCGCCTACCGCGCCGGGAAGGTACAGCGTGACCCGAGAAAATCCGTAACCGATACTCTTGCGGAAGATCAGATAAGCAAAAAACATGGTAATGGGAATCAGGGCCATACCCAGCAGAAAGAAAGATATGGTATTGCGGAAAGCGATGGGCATTGCCATTGTGCTGGTTCCGCAAAAAAGCTGCTCCCATGCCCATTTAAAGTTCGACCATCCAATCTCTCCGGTCCAGTAGTCGGTGAAGGCAAGCTTCACCGTTTCTACCTGAACGCCAAACCAGAAAACAATCAAGTGTATCAATGCCGGCGCGCACAGCACAATGATACACAGCCATTCCGCCGGCGTGTTTCTATATTTTTTTCGAAGGGTTTTCTTGTGATGATTGTCCTTTAATTTCACAATTATCCTTCCTTTCTCTTTTTGCGGCTAAGTAGAAGCACGAAACCCAACATAACCACGGCAGCAGCTCCAATACCGATCCACCAGCCGGCAGAGATCATTGGTTTATCTGTCTGTTCCACAGCTGCATCTGATTGGATAAATACTGCCTGAATATCCAGCGTGTCAGCATTTTGATAGACCGCTTCCAAAGCCACGATGCCTTCGCTGTCAAAGCTGACAGCCACACCGTTTACGGTTACGGACTGAATATAACAGCCATTATTGGGGGCGAGCTTCAGTTCCAACCGTCCGCCGAATGGCAGCTTTCCGTTCAGTACATCGCCGCCCAAGGTGACGGTGCCGTTTTCCTGCTGTGATAGTACAATTTCGTAGCTTTTTTCCCGGGAAGTGAACTGAAGCAGGGTATCCGCACGAATAGATTTTAATGTTACTGTCCACACTCCGGTATTTTCATCCAGCTGCAGTCTGTTGGTTATATCCGTACCGTCCATATGTATTACAGGAACGTAGCCCACCGGTGCGGTCACCGAGGCTGCCACATCACCGCCGGTCACTACAGAAGATAGGCTGAGATTCACTTGAATCGCATCCTCTGCATCTACAGAAATGTTATGCATCGTATCATCTTGTTCGATCTCGTAGCTAAAACCGATATCCTGTGTAAGACTGGGCAGGGTATAGCAGTAAGCGCCGTCTTCCACAGTTACATAGGCAGTCACATCGTCCCTGCCAATCGTCAGTTTCTTCAGGGAAGTGCCTGGTTGTGTAAAGAATTTGATCTGCACAGGGTTTTGAACCGCAGCAGCATCTGTATATGCCTCCGCCCGTCCGGTAAAATACAGTTCAGGCAATGTATTCTGCAACTGAGTATATGTACGGATTTTCTCTTTATTTTCCTGAGTGGAAACATCGGTAATGCTGTATGTTTCCTTCAGGCTGTACAAATAATAGTCTTCGCCAACATCCACACCGTAGCAAACCGCATGGCCGCCGTAGCTGCCCCGTTCCACAGAGTCATACCAGCCAACCAGCTCCATGGTTTCTTCTGTCTTGCCCGCCTTAACATACCACCGGTCATACTTATAGATATTGTTTTCGTAGCACTTCACGACACCAAATTCTATGCAGACCGTGCTGCCGGGATTAAACAGCGGATTGCTGAAGCTTGCCAATCGGGAAGATGTGGCAGTATGGCAGAAA
The DNA here is from genome assembly GCA_045595075.1 of Faecousia sp. GTDB lineage: Bacteria > Bacillota > Clostridia > Oscillospirales > Oscillospiraceae > Faecousia. The sequence goes on along the minus strand of JAZNZT010000033.1, from coordinate 2,868 downwards.
TGAATCTGACCGGGAGTAATCTCCAGCATGGCACCGTGATTTCCCCACAGACCGGGATTGTCACCCAAAATTGTCAAAGGAATATGGTTAAAGCCTGCAGGAATTGAAATGCCGTACCGAATTGCAGAATTAACGGTGGCTTGTCCGTTTTTGTCCACCATCATACCCAAATAACCGATTTTGGACTTTTGTACAAGCATTGTAGATTTGCCGGAAAGGTCGAACAAGTCAAATGTATTTTCCGGCTCGTCTACAGTCAATGTTTTAGCCGCAAGATCGACCCGCAAGGTATCGCTCTGCTGTGGAGCCTGCAAAGTATATATGTATTTTCCGTCTTTCTCCTCAATAGCATCCAGCTTTTCGCCGTTGTAATAGACACCGTTCAGAAGAACCTTGTTATAGGGATCAGAAATAACCGTCACCTGAATCCCTGAGGGTTTTCCGGGTACCACCTTGGAATCCACCTGAACGAACGATGTTTTCTCTGCCGTTTCTCCGTTCACGGTAACCTCCACAGGAAGGGTAGCCGTGCTATTGAGAGTGGAAAGCTCAGTTTCTGCATCCGGGGCACAATATAAAAGAACATTTTCGCCTAATGTGCGGTCGAAATTTGTATCTTCCCAACGGGCAATTTCCTCGCCGTTGATCTTTACATACAGTATACGGCAGAAGGTAGAAACATATTTTCCGTTTTTCTCAATAATCTGATCCTTTACGCCGAATTCCACAGTGAAGCTATCCGCATATGGATAGGCACTTACAACTTCCCATGTATCCATACTGTGTGCAAGGAATACCTGTCCGGATCTTGGACGCATCCAAAGCTGCCAACCGGATTCTTCACTTCCCCAGAATTGCTCCGGATCGGTCTTGCCGATCGCTAATTTCAATTCAGAAGCATCCGATCCGGGACTCATGCGCAAGCGGACCGCATAGTTGCTCTCTGCCTTGATCGTACCCAGGCAGGATACAGAATCTCCCTTGGCAGTACGGCCTGCAAAGCCGCTGATATCGTAATAGTCATACACTGTGGGAGCTAACTCGCGCATAGCTACACCATGGCTTGTCAGGGATACCAACTTGCATTCGTCTACATCATTAGAAATGTATACATATAATTTTTTGCCAAGATTTCGGTTGAAATCCGTATCCTGATAGGATAACACTTCTTCACCGTTGATCTTCACGAAGATCTTACGGCAGTAAACTCCCTGATTTACGCCATCAATATATTCCTCTACATTTACAGAACCAATTTCGATTATATATTCTCCACCGCTAAATTCATATTCCGTCATAGTTTGGAGACTGTCCGTACCGTGGAACAGCTTCACCTGATTGAACGCAGGAAGAAGGGATACCTGCCAGCCGGATTTCTCCGCATCCCATATACCGTTGATTTTAGAAAGGCCAAACTTGATCTCCGTCATATTGGCAGGCAGTGTTACCTTTGTTTGAATGGCGATATTTGTGCTGCTGCAAGCATCGCCGATCCAGGTCTGATCGCCGGGCTTTAACGGAAATTCAGAAACGCCCATTTTCAGTTCAGAAATATCCTGAATGATGTACTTCTGCTCACGCAGATCCCGGAGATATTCGCCTATCTCCCAATTGCCGTCACCAAGATAAACAAAGCTTTGTTTCTCAAAACGTACCGCGTGATCGGTATTTCCAAACACACCGTCTATGGTAAGGACATCTCCCAACTCAACAGGAGAAACCGAAGCAAGATTCAGGAAGTAAAGATTTTCTGTTTTCTTAATGATAACGACATCGATTTTCTCACCGTTAAAATAAATGCCGCCTTCTGATGCACCATATTTGCAGCTATCTGCCGCCAAATCATGGGGAAGCTGATCTGCAGGACTTACTGTAAACCAAATACAATTATCACAAGAACCCAGATGGTTTCGGCTGTCATCCCCTATAGTCACAGTTTCACTAGCTTCCGGTATCTGTACGGGAGGTTGTGCGGATACAGAACCATCGGCATATGTATAGATCGTTGCATCTGCTGTAACCTTATATTCACCAAAGAAACTGTTTTTTTCAATCACCACCGTGTGTTTCCCTAACCCAGAAACACCGCAGTTTTCGTTCAACAGCATCAGATATCTACCGTTAACCATGGCAATATCTACCGTCTTGCTTTCGTTATCCAAAAGAACATTCAAACTACCAACCTGAGGTTTTTCACCGGAAATATCATCGGTCAGCCAAATAAGATAACGGTTTTGATCTCCCTGCCATGCGCCAGGGTCAGCTGTGTCCAATCCCAGAGTAACTGTTCTTTCTGCCGGTGTGGGAGCAGTCGTATTGACACTTCCATCTTCGTGAGTATAGAAAACCGCATCATTTGCGACGGTGTACTCACCCATTGCCTGACCTGCAGTAATCTGAATAGTATGCTCGCCCAATGCGGAAATGCCGCAGTCTGCATTCAAAATCAGCGCGTAACGACCGCCAATCAAAGCGGTAGCTACATTTTGCGTTACACCGTCAATGAGAAGCTGCACCGTACCCAGCTCGCTCTTATCACCGGAAATGTCATCGGTCAACCAAACCAAATACCGGTTCAAATCGCCCTGCCATGCACCGGGATCATTTTCATCTAATGCAAAGTTGTTGCTAACAGGTGCTGTATAAATATCCCAGGCACCGTTGCCGTCATACCGGAAGGCTTGCTCAGCATACTCAACAGTATAACCGTCGGAGGTAACTGTACCAGCGATCTTTACCACATCACCCGCAGCAAAGGTAATGCCGCAACCGTCAAAAGCAGTATAGTACAGCGTATCCGTAACCTTGACCAGCTTTGCGCCGGAGATCAGGCTGCCGTTTACATAGATACCGCCGGTGGTCATGGAA
>JAZNZT010000032.1:0-3335 GCA_045595075.1 Faecousia sp. | reverse complement strand
GTCAGACGCATCCGTGTGGGTTGCGGAATCGTTACGGACTTTGCGCAATGAGCGGTCCCTAATGGTGTGGCCTTGGGAAACCCCGATACGAAGGAGCAAACAAAACAGTCTGAACAGGCTGGTTTTGATGACGTCATTGCTCCTTAGTGTTGGGGTTTTTATTTGTCTTCGGACAGGAAAAATGCATCATAACATCACTAAAATCGGCGTAAAAACATAGCGAGAATCGGGCTTTTTTCAACGCCGTCGATTTCCGCTATGTTTTTTGCTTGCAAAAGTTGTTGCGCCGCAAGGGAATTTTGGACTTCACAGCTATATGCATTTCGGGGAAGAGAGCAGTCACATCCCCGAAATCGGAACAACGGCAACACAACTCTAACACATCTTCAGCGCCCCCGGCAGTCATGGAATTCTTTCCGGCATCAACGCCTGCTGTGATCGTTTTTCGTTGCACTTGTGCCTCATTTCTCGTACAATAAGAATGCGCCAAATCGCATCAATGGTTAACGAGGTGATGGTATGCATACAGGTGATTTGATCGCATCATGGAAAGCTGAGGAACAGATTGCGCATGTCCACGGCTGGGACTTTTCCCATGTGGACGGGCGCATTGTGGAGGATGCACTTCCTTGGGATTATTGTGAGCAAATCCTGCACTACCTGAAACCGGAAATGAAGATATTGGATATTGATACTGGTGGAGGAGAGTTTTTACTTTCCCTGCATCACCCACATAGAAACACATCTGCAACAGAGAACTACCAGCCCAATATTGAGCTCTGTCAGAATACATTGCTGCCGTTGGGGATAGACTTCCGATCAGCGGATGGAAAAGGAAATCTCCCTTTTGAAGAAGAAAGGTTTGATCTGGTTCTGAACCGGCATGGAGATCTGAACCCTGAGGAGATCTATCGAGTACTGAAACCAGGTGGGATCTTCATAACACAGCAGGTAGGGGCAGAGAATGACCGGGAGCTGGTAGAACTGCTGTGCGGCCATACTGATTTACCATTCCCAGATCAGTATCTGAAGATCATTTCAGACCAGTTCTCCCAGACTGGTTTTGAAATCCTGGATGGAAGGGAATGCTTCCGGCCGATCCGGTTCTATGATGTGGGTGCACTAGTATGGTTTGCCCGGATCATCGAATGGGAATTCCCGGGATTCAGTGTGGAGCGTTGTCAGGATCAACTGCTGCATGCGCAGGCCATACTGGATGAAAAAGGATGCATTAAAGGCAGGATACATCGGATCCTGATGATTGCCCGTAAATAACATGATCGCCGTTGCGTGCTGCAGCGGCGATTTTTTTGTGTGACTCTCCCATACTCATTCTAAATTGTAATCAGATAGCAGCTATGCAGCATGACTGCATATGAGTCTGGGAAAAGATCCGTTTTTCAGAATCAGTCTGGTAGATTCACCGGCATTCCAGCCAGCACTCTGGCAGCCATAATAAGAGATTTGTGTGTATTTTAGCCATAATACACATAACGGGCAAGAATACACATAAATTTGATAAAAAGTTTGGTATTTGTCGAAAAACAAGGAAAAAGGTCGAAACTTATTCATATAATATTTAGAAAATATTATTGATATTTGTAAGTATTTATGTTATTATTTGGTACAGATGAAGCATTTGTAGAAATGCAGTGCTTCTGTTCCTGCAGGTATGAGATGCTGTTGCCTTAGAGGCCAAGGCCCCGGCACCATACGGCCATGTGCAGCTGCAGACCGGTAGCCGGGATTTGCATCCAGGTTAAGACGGGGGAGTGTAACGCCTCGCATGAATGAAATAAGTGCGGGCAGACACAAAGCCCGTAACCTTGACAGCAAACCGGAGTGCCGCGTTTGCTGTTATTTATTTGGGCGCAATGATCGGTACTCCTTCTGATGATTGCGCTGATAGGAAAGGCGGCGAATTCCGTCCGAGTGGGCCTCCATATTGCGGACGAATGACCTTTCGGAACTATCAAACAGGATCCGGAAGGCAGCTATTTCAAGGAGGAATTTTTATGAAGAAAAAGTACACATCCTATGACCAATTGCCGTTGATGCTCAACGCTGAGGACGTCCAGAACGTTCTGGGGCTATCCCGGGCAAAAACCTATCAGATCATGCATAGCGCTGATTTTCCGCTTGAGTTATATGGTAAGCGGATGCTGGTAACAAAGGACAAGTTCCTGGATTGGCTTGAAAATCGCGCCGTGCACAGTTGAGTATGGTAGCAGGAGGGCTGTTTTGTGAAGACACCTCCTAAACCCTACGATTTGCGACCTCGTGAACTGGACACAAATCCAAAGTATAAGAAGCTATCCACCGCAGCCAAAGAACTGTATACCAAGATGAACGGCAGAAGCCACCTTTCTCAAACGAAGGGAAATCAGTTTCGCACGGAAGAGGGTTACTTTATCATTTACACCCTGGAGGAAGCGGCAGAACAACTGAATTGCAGTCTGGACAAGGCAACAAAAACCTTTCGTGAACTGGAGTTGGTTGGACTCATTAAGCGCGTGCGATTTGGGTATGGCAGACCATACCGGATTTACGTCCACGATCTGCTGCACAGTCCGAAAAAAACGGAGTCTGATACTCCGAAAAAATCGGATAATACAATCCGGGAAAGTCGAAGTGTGGAGTCCGGAAAAGTCGGATCTAGTAATAATGAAGAGAATAATCAATATATAAGTAATCTCTACTCAGAAAGGTTTTTCTCAGACTGGTACGCTGTACAAGCCGCAGTCAAGGAGAATATTTCATATGATATTCTCATTCAAGATCTTCCCCAAGGGGTCGTAGATTCGCTTGTAGGGATCCTCACGTCGACCCTTTGCAGCAAAGAGAAGTATCTGACAATTTCCAAGGGACCAACGCCTATTTTAGAGGTGAGAAAGCGGCTCATGGAAATCAACGACTTGCACATTCGGCATGTATGTTTCACACTGGAAACGACAACACAGCATATCAAGGATATGGAAGCATATTCACTGCGGCTGCTGTGGAGTGCGGAGCAGGATATGGAACTTGCGGCAAGAGCTGCGTACAATCGGGATCATGCTGCAGGGAAAATATGAGGTATGCAAATGGCGCTCGGGGACAAGATCTCCGGGCGCCAAAATACGAATAGTTTACTATGTGTTAATATGTCTATTGCGTCTTTATGGTATAATATTGGTGACGAAACACCGTATTTGCCAGCTAAGAAAGGAGTATAAATTGGCAAAAAGACGGGCAAATGGTGAAGGTTCTCTTCGCCAGTTAGAAAACGGCAGCTGGAGCTGCCAAATCATGGTCGGGTTTAAGCCTGACGGAACTCGGGACATACGGACATTTAC
>JAZNZT010000031.1:0-18512 GCA_045595075.1 Faecousia sp. | reverse complement strand
CCATCAGGTCGGCGGCTGCTGTTTTTTCATTTCTTCATTTCCATATAAGGCAGAACTGTAAAACCGTTCTTTTTGTAGGCGGCGATGGCCCGGGTGTTTTCCTCCTCTACCTCCAGGCGGTAAACACAATCCGGGAACTGTTCCATGATAAACTGAAGGGCTGCGCTTCCAATACCGGCGTTCCGATACGGCTCTTTTAAGTACAGATCCTCGATCCAGATACAGGTCTTGCCGAATTCCGTGGCATAGCTTTTGGCGATCATTGCATAGCCCTGGATTTCTCCCTCTTCTTCCATGACAAACCCTTCCAGGCAGGGATTGTCATTGACGCAATTATCAACATTGTTCCGGAATATCTCCTCCGAGCCGTTACTGTGCACCGCCGGAGAGGCGTAGAATACACGCATCATTTCCACAACAGCATCTTTGTCTGCCGCAACCATTTTTCTGATCATCGATCATCCACTCCTTTTCAGCAATTATACGCCAAAGAAAAATGAATTGCAATTTTTTCTTTCCTTTTCCGGGGATTTATAGTATACTATCTCCAGCCCCCAAGGAAAGGAGATGCCTATGCGCTACGCCAAACCCAATATGTTCTGCTATCGGATCGCCCAGATCGTCGCATGGGTAATTTCCACTTTTATCTTCCGCAGAAAAATAGTCCGCAACGAGATTCGGGGCAAGAAAGGTCCTTTTGTGGTCATCGCCAACCACGAAGCTGCCTTGGATTTTGTGAATATTATCGGCACCACCTCCCGGCCCATGCACTTTGTCATCAGCCGGTCCTTCTATGAATCTCTGCCTGTAAAAGGCTTTATGAAAAAGCTGGGCGTGATCCCCAAGCAGCAGTTCCAGACCTCTCCCAAGGACTTAAAGCAGATGAAAGCCATTATCGATGACGGCAGGATCGTGGCCATCTATCCTGCAGGCCTCATGTGCGAGGACGGACTTTCTACCCCCATCCCCGCCGCTACATATAAATTCCTGAAATGGCTGAATGCCGATGTCTATGTTGCCCGGTCCACCGGCTCTTATTTTGTGATGCCCAAATGGGCCAAGGGTCTGCGCCCCGGCAGGACTGAGATCGATATTTACAAGCTTTTTTCCAGAGAAGAGCTGGAAAAGCTGGATGTGGAAACCGTTCGTCAGCGCACCAACGATGCCATCTTGTTTGACGCCTACCGGGAGCAGGAACGCCTCCTTGCCCGCTACGCAAACAACAAAGATATCCGGGGTCTTGAAAATGTCCTTTATATGTGTCCTCACTGCGGCACGGAATTTGCCGTGGAGGTCACAGAAAAAAGCACCCTTCGCTGCGTCCATTGCGGATACAGCGCCACCGGCGATAGGTATGGATTTCTTCACCATGGCGGAATCGGCGAGCCCTTCCGCTATGTATCCGACTGGAGCAAACATATCTTCCAGACATTAAAAGCCAAAATTCGGGAGAATCCCGAAATGACCCTGTCTGCCCCCACAAAGATCCATATGATCGATCCGAAAAAAGACGCTTTCCGGGAGGTAGGCCAGGGTATTCTGCGCCTTGACTGCGAACAATTCCACCTTGCCGGCATCATTCACGGTGAAACAACCGATCTGCATATCTCCATTGGTCCTCTCCCCACTTTACCCTTCACACCCGGTCGCCATCTGGAGATCCAGGACGGCAATACAATATACCGCTGCGTTCTTGAGGACGGGCGGTTGGCTATGAAATTTATCAACATGGTCAAGATTTTCTTTGAATTAAAGAACGAAAAAAATCCCTGACGGGTTGCCGTCAGGGATTTTGCTTTAGTATGGAAAATACAGGTTGATATCCACAGGGCCGTCCACGCCGGGGACGCTGCCCTCGTTGGTATACTGCCACATATCCACCCGGTAGGGGTAAGTCATTTGCTCCGTATACATAGCAAGCCAGCCCCGATAATCCGTCAGTTCTTCCAGATACACGTGGTTATCCGACTGATTGGGATTGAAGTAGGTCATTGCCTCATGACCGGCAAGCTCTACGGTCCTGCAAAATGCCAGGGTGCAGTCCGTCAGCGTCCGCTTGTCCACGTTGGCTGTCCGTGCCTCCTCGCCTAAGTACTCCCAGTCAAATGCCAACGGCATGGTAAGCTCCCAGTCCTTGATCTGCCGAAGGGCATATGCCGCTTCCTCAATAGCCTCCTCCACGCTGACTGCCTGGGAGAAGAAGTAAGCGCCCACCTGCAGGCCTGCCGCTTTCGCTTTTTCATAGTTGACCTGCGCCAGCTCGTCGGCATACAGCTTGCCTTCTGCGCCGTAGCCTCGTCCGCCTATGCGGATCATAACAAACTTCACACCTGCACCAGCAACAGCATCCCAGTCGATCTCCCCTTGAAAGCTGGACACATCAATGCCAAGAACGCTCTCTCCGGAAAGGCAGGTTAGAAAGCCGTCTTCCTGCTGAAAATCCTCTGCGCCATAGGGATTCTCGGCAAACGGCCCTTGGGTCGACTCTGTAACCGTTTCCTCTGTTGCCTCTGTCTGTTCCGGGATCTCCTCCCGGACACCGGCGCCCAAGATCAGGCAAACCGTTACAAGGATCAGGGTAAAGGCAGCAGCCGCTGTCCAGATCAGCCACGGGCGACGCTGTGTTTTTAATTCCAAGGTCTGTTCTTCCATGGCTTTTCTCCTCCCTTATCTTGGTATATCTATTGCCGCAGACAGCGGCCGCAACACGCTGTAAACATCAAACCGGGTGTCATGAACATCCGTAAAGAACACCAGATTCACCGCCGTATCTTCAATTCCGGTCTGCAGGGCAACCCCTGCTGCCTCGGCAGCCGCTACATTCTGAAGATACAGCCGGCTTCTTCCCTCCGGCAGGGGGAATGCAGGCTGCCGACCCACAAAGGACACGGCGAATTTCTCTGTGGAACAGGCGGTGACCAGGGTTTCCGCAGCCTTGGCAATGGCATCTTCTTTGTCCCCATTAAAGACGATATCGTCCTCATCTGGGAAATAGAAGTCGCTGAGTACCACCTCGTCAAAGCCAAGGTTTCTCAGCTCCACCACCGTCTGGGCAAGGTAAGTCATAGTGCCGTCACTGGCAGGATTCAGCCAATAGCAGTAGTCCGCATCCATCCACAGATATCCTCCGGGCAGAGGCAGTCCGTCGGGCACATGGTTCAGACCGTAGTAGTAATCCCGCAGGGCAGGCATTCTGGCGATGGCGTACAGCTCGTTGGACTGCATCAGCTTAATAAGGCTGTCCATGGCCGCCGGATCTATATTGGAATTGCGTTTGTCACTAACGCTGGAGGAGTAGAAGAAATTGCCGTAGATATTCTTCACATCCACCATCACCGCAGTTCCCGAAGGCAGCTGCTTGATCTGCTCCCGGACAACGTCAATATTCTCTTCCAGCGCGGCGGCATCCACATAATAGCCGATCATCTGGGTCAGCTCCGTGCTGGTGTTGATGGTGTTTTCACCCTCATTATAATAGATGGAGACCGGGTCTTCCTCCTCCGGGCGTACCGCCTGTACTCCCGGGGCAAATTCCATGGAAATACCGAAATCCAGCACCGCGCCGTCCCGGGTATAGACCACATATCGGTCCAGCCACACAAACCAGCACCCCAACACCAGGGTCAGCGCCAGAAGGATCACCAACAGGATCACGGCAATATTTTTTATTATTTGCCTGGTTCTGTAAGAAAAGATCATACATTTCTCCTTGCTGCTTTTACGCAGCGCCATTCTTCTTTCGCAAAGACCTCCTGAACAGTCAGTCCTGCCCGTTCCAAAGCTGCTGTTACATCTGACAGCCGGGTGTCAAGAATTCCGGAGCAGATCAGGACGCTTTTTTCGTCCATCAGTCGGGGCAGCACCGGTGAAAGAGAGACGATCACATCTGCCACAATGTTCACCAGCACCACATCATACCGGTTTTCACAGAGCCGGTCCATCAGCGGTTTGTCTGTCAGTACATTGCCGGTATAGGCGGTAAATTCCGGCGCGCCAAAGCCATTGTAGGCGCTGTTTTCCCGGGCGATATCCTCCGCCTTGGGGTCGATATCCACGCCGATAGAACTTTTTGCCCCCAGACGTAAAGCGGCGATGGAGAGTATTCCGCTGCCGCTGCCCAAATCTACACAGCTTGCTCCGGAGAACACAGCCTGCTCCATAGCCTCCATCACCATCTGGGTAGAGGGGTGAGCGCCTGTTCCAAAGGTCAGGCCCGGATCTAAAATCACCGGCTGCCGTCCCTCTGTATCTGCATCTGCCAGCCAATAGGGCAGTACCACAAGCCGGTTGCCGATCTGCTGGGGAGGATAGTTTTCCTTCCAGCTCTCCTCCCAGTCCACCTGGGCAAGGGGGGCAGCAGACATTTCCAAAGAACCGTAGTCCGCCCCTGTGTCCTTCTGTTTCAGCTCCGCCAGAAGGCCTTCCAGCTTTGCCATGCCGGCAGTATCCGTATCTTCTAAGTACAGCTTGATGCAGGACACGCCCTGCAGCTTTTTCTCCAGGGCCTCGTCTATGTAGTCCCAATAGGCTCTGTTCCGATCCAGAAAATCCGCAAATTCCGCCTGATCCTCGATCACCAGATCCGCAAAGCCAGCCGCGGTCAGCGCGGATGCCACATCCTCTATGCCACCGGAGGCGGTTTTTACGGTGATTTCCAGATAGTTCATAGTTTTCTCCTTGATGTTTTCTCTATTCTATCGCAAATCCGGAAAAATAACAACCTCTGGGGCAGAAATATTTGTGTAGAAAATTTTGTTATATCAGCACAAATTTATCGATAAATATTTGACAAATTGAATACCGGAGCATATAATGTATTCCGTAATCTTTTTCATAAGAAAGAAGGTATTTCTATGTTTCAGATCGTTGGCAAAAAAGAATTGAACGCCAATGTCACTTTAATGGAGATCTCTGCCCCCTTCATCGCCAAAAAGGCAAAGGCCGGCCAGTTTATTATCTTCCGGATCGACGAGCAGGGCGAGCGGGTCCCTCTGACCATCGCCGGCTATGACCGGGAGAAGGGCACTGTCACCATTATTTTCCAGAAGGTGGGCTTTGCCACCATTGCTTTGGGCAATCTGAACGAAGGCGATTATATCCGCGATTTTGTAGGTCCTCTGGGCCGTCCCACGGAAGTGGAAGGCAAAAAGCGGGTCTGTGTGGTTGGCGGCGGCGTTGGCTGCGCCATTGCCCTGCCCTCTGCCAAGGCTTTTAAGGAGGCTGGCGCTGAGGTTGATGTGATCGTCGGTTTCCGGAATAAGGACATCGTCATTCTGGAGGAGGAATTCAAGTCCGCTTCCGACAATATGTACTTAATGACCGACGACGGATCTTACGGCGAGCAAGGCTTTGTTACCGCCAAGTTGCAGCAGCTGCTGGAAAGCGGAAAGGAATATGACGAGGTCCTTGCCATCGGGCCTGTTCCCATGATGAAATTCGTCTGCAAGACCACCGAGCCTTTCGGTGTGCATACCATGGTCTCCCTGAACCCCATTATGGTAGACGGCACCGGTATGTGCGGCGGCTGCCGCGTCACTGTTGGCGGCGAGACCAAGTTTGCCTGTGTTGACGGTCCGGAGTTTGACGGACATAAGGTGGACTTTGCCGAGCTGATGAGCCGCAACAGCACCTATCGCACCCGGGAAGCCGATGTAAAAGAACACCACGCCTGTCGCATGGAAGCCATGGGCAAGGCGCTCATCAAATAAGAAGGAGGAAACTGTAATGGCAAATATGACTTTGGTCAAGACCCCCATGCCCGAGCAGGATCCTCAGATCCGCGCCCGTAACTTTAAGGAAGTGGCGCTGGGCTACACCGCCGAAATGGCGATCGAAGAAGCAAACCGCTGCCTGGGCTGCAAAAACCCCAAGTGTGTGGAAGGCTGCCCTGTCAGTGTCCGTATCCCTGAATTTATTAAGAAGGTCCAGGAGGGCGACTTTAAAGCCGCCTCCGAGATCATCACCTCCACCAATGCCCTGCCCGCCCTGTCCGGACGGGTCTGCCCCCAGGAGAGCCAGTGCGAGGCTAAGTGCGTCCGTGGTATCAAGGGCGAGCCGGTGGCCATCGGTCGTCTGGAGCGGTTTGTGGCTGACTGGTATCGGGAAAATATCAATGCCATGCCCGAAAAGGCTGAATCCAACGGCATCAAGGTTGCTGTTGTCGGTTCCGGCCCTGCAGGTATGACCGCTGCCTCCGACCTTGCCAAGAAGGGCTATCAGGTCACCATGTTTGAGGCGCTGCACACCGCCGGCGGCGTGCTGGTCTACGGCATCCCCGAATTCCGTCTGCCTAAGGCCATCGTTGCCAACGAGGTAAAGAAGCTGGAGGCGCAGGGCGTAGAAGTCATGACCAACATGGTCATCGGCAGAGTTCTGACCATCGACGAGCTATTCGAGATGGGCTACAAGGCCGTATTCGTAGGCTCCGGCGCAGGTCTTCCCATGTTCATGAACATTCCCGGCGAATCCTTAGTAGGCGTTATGTCCGCCAACGAGTATCTGACCCGGACCAATTTGATGAAGGCATACGACGAGAATTACGATACCCCCATCATCAAGTCCAAGGCTGTCGCTGTTGTAGGCGGCGGTAATGTGGCAATGGATGCCGCCCGCTGCGCTATGCGTCTGGGGGCTGAGCATGTGTATGTTGTCTATCGCCGGGGCGAGGCGGAAATGCCTGCCCGTGCTGAAGAAAAGCACCATGCTAAGGAAGAAGGCATCGAGTTCAAGACCCTGTGCAACCCCATCGAGATCGTGGGCGACGAGAATGGCCGCGTCTGCGGCATGAAGTGCATCCGCATGGAGCTGGGCGAGCCGGACGCCTCCGGTCGCCGCCGTCCTGTGGAGATCCCCGATTCCGAATTTATGCTGGAAGTGGACACCGTGATCATGTCCCTGGGCACAAGCCCCAACCCCCTGATCCGGTCCACCACCCCAGGTCTGGAGACCAATCGGAAGGGCTGCCTCATCGTAAACGAAAACGAGATGACCACCCGGGACGGCGTGTTCGCCGGCGGTGATGCGGTCACCGGCGCTGCCACTGTCATTTTGGCAATGGGCGCAGGTAAGAAGGGCGCTGCCGCCATCGACGCATTCCTGAAGAAATGATTTTATCCCCTCTGTGTAAAACCGCACAGAGGGGGTTTTTATGTCATTCTGCCTTACTTCTCCTTCGGCAGAAACGGGATAATTCTGGGGGCAAACTCCATATGCTCGCAGGCAATTTGCAGCTTCCGGATACTCATATCTTCGCAGAGCATTACAAAGCCCCACACCAAATCCTGCTGCTTGTCAGTAAGATCACTTGTGAAGTCCTCAAACTCCCGTTCCATAGCCACGCATTTTTTCAACATACGTCTATATTTAGGGTCTTTCTTTGAGAGAATATCAAGTCTCTCCATTTTTCTTTTTACCGCTTCTTCCATATCGACACCACCTATAAAAATATAGTAAACATATAATATATCCAAATTCGACAAAACTGGATAAAATAACCATATTATAAACCCATCATATATCTACAAAGTGATGGGTTATGGCTACAAAAAGTGTATCGATCCGAATTGAAGAGGAAATGCTGAAGAAAATAGGTTATGTGGCAGACTTTGAGGGCCGCAGTATCAATAGCCATATTCTCGTTCTTGTCCGGGAAAGCATCGCCGCCTTTGAACAGGCTCACGGGAAAATCCAAGGCGATATCAAACCGGACGTGAACGTCAAACCCGCCGGTAAAAAATAATTTATTCCCCTCTGTGTAAAACCGCACAGAGGGGAAGTTCTTGTTTTTTCCGGTGACTGCAAACTCCGATTTGTAGGGCAGTTGGTTAGGCGTACCATCCAACAGCCCCCTTGTCTAAAGGGAGGCTCTGGTGCGGTGTGCCTAATAAACTGTAATTTGACTTTCCCTGTTTATTCTGTTATCCTATGGGCGAAAAGGAGGGGTGGCGGTGAAGGTCCGTAATACGGTATTATGCGGGGTGTTTGCCGCCCTGCTATGTCTTTGCGCGTGGATATCTGTTCCTGCCGGGGACCTTTCCTTTACTTTGCAGACCTTTGGCGTCTTTTTGACCCTTGGCTTGCTGGGTGGCAGGCAGGGCACAGTATCCATTTTGATCTATCTGCTGCTGGGCGTTGTGGGACTTCCCGTATTTTCCGGTTTCCGGGGCGGGATCGGCGCGTTGCTGAGTCCCACCGGCGGCTATCTGCTTGGCTTTTTGGCGCTGGCTCTGGTTTTCTGGCTGGCAGAAAAGTATGCTCCCTTATGGGTCGCCATGCTCTTTGGCCTTCTTTTTTGCTATCTTTTGGGCACTGTCTGGTTTTCCGCGGTCTATCTGGACGGCAGCCGCATCGGCTTTGCCACAGCTGCCGCAAAATGCGTTCTTCCCTTTCTGATCCCCGATGGGCTGAAACTGGGACTTGCCCTGCTGCTGACCGGAAAACTGAAACGGTTCGTATACTGACATCACTTTCCGCATAGATTGTCCTTAAGGAGGGGATATCTATGCGGAAAAAAGATTTATGGATCGCTGTGGGCGCTGTCTGCCTTGCGGTGATCCTGGCGCTCTCCCGGTTTTTTGGGGGCGCTATCGCCACCGGCGCATGGGGGCTCAGTTTTCAGCAGGAGGGACAACCTCCCAACGGACCTGCCAGCGCGGGGGAGCTGAAACAATATGACGCAGCTTACATAGGCGATACTTCCCAAAAGGTTTTGTATCTGACCTTTGACGCCGGCTACGAAAATGGCTGTACTGCCCAGATCCTGGACGTGCTGAAAAAGCACAACGCCCCCGCCGCCTTTTTCCTTGTGGGAAACTATATGGAGAAAAACGCAGATCTGGTGCGCCGGATGATGGCGGAAGGACACATCGTAGCCAACCACACCATGCACCACTATGATATGAGCAAACTCACAGACAGGGAGATCTTCGCCAAAGAATTGCAAGACCTTGAAAAGCTGTTCCTGGACATCACCGGTAAGGAGCTTCCCAAATATTACCGGCCGCCCCAGGGGATATACAGCCGGGAAAATCTGGAGATGGCAAAACAGCTGGGATACAAGACTGTGTTCTGGAGTCTTGCCTATGTGGACTGGAACAACGATGCCCAGCCCTCCAAGGAACAGGCTTTCGCCAAGCTGTTGCCCCGCACTCACAACGGCGCTGTGGTGCTTTTGCACTCCACCTCTCAGACCAACGCCCAGATCCTCGACGAGCTGCTCTCCGCCTGGGAAAATGAGGGCTACCGCTTCGCCGGTCTGGAGGAATTGTTTTAATATTCCGTAAACAATGGCCCTTGACCGTTGCAATCCGGAAAAAATCCAATATAATATTTATATCTGATTTTACAAAGGTGATTTTATGAACCGTTCCGGCAGTTGGTTTCGCCGTATGATTGGGAAATTATCCGCCGCCTTCCGTCATTTTATGATGGGTCGTTACGGCGGCGACAAACTGAATATGCTGCTTCTGGGTGTTGGCGCAGGCTGCTGTATTGTATCCCTGTTCCTCCGCCCTCCGGTCAGCCTGCTTCTGACCCTTGGCTCTTATGTGTTTATGTTCTGGGCGCTGTTTCGCAGTCTGTCCCGGAACACCTACAAGCGCTACCGGGAAAACCGGAAATATCTGATGCTGCTGGATCGGCTTAAGGATCGAGACCACCGGTACTTTGACTGCCCCCGCTGCCGCCAGCCTGTCCGGGTCCCCAAGGGAAAGGGTAAGATCTCCATCACTTGCCCGAAATGCAAGGAAAAGTTTATCCGTAAGACATAAAAAGGCTGTGCTATGCGCAGCCTTTTTGCCGTTTTTTGGCGTGTGGATGGGGATTGACGAAACCCTTCAGGGCAGGTAAAATAGAATTACGGCAAACCTTTACAGAAAGGACGGGCTTTATGAAACATAAAATTTTGAAGATCGACCCCCAGCTGAAACCCTTTGAAACGGATTTTGACTTGCGGCTGGAAAACTACAACCGGAAAAAGCAGGAGCTGCTATCCTCCGGACAGACCCTATCCGACTTTGCCAACGCCCATTTGTTCTTCGGTTTTCACCGGGAAAAGGACGGCTGGTATTACCGGGAATGGGCACCTGCCGCGGAAAAAATTTACTTAACCGGTGATTTTTGCGGCTGGGATCGGTATGCCCATCCTATGACCAAAAAAGAAGACGGCGTTTTTGAGCTGTTTCTCCCCGGCAAGGATACCCTTGCCAACGGAATGCACGTTTCGGCTGTGGTGGTCCACAACGGTCAGGAGTTAGACCGGATCCCCCTATACGCCACCCGGGTGGTGCAAGACCCCGTCACCACCAACTGGTGCGCCCAGATCCATGATTTCCTCCCCTTCTCCTGGACGGATGACGGCTTTGCCCCCAGGAAAAACCTGTTTATTTATGAATGCCACATCGGCATGGCCCAGGAAGAGGGCAAGGTAGGTTCTTACGATGAATTTCGGGAGCATGTGCTGCCTCGGGTCAAAAAGCTTGGCTACAATGCCATCCAGATCATGGCGATTATGGAGCACCCCTACTACGCCTCTTTTGGCTATCAGGTGACCAATTTCTTCGCCGCCTCCTCCCGTTTCGGAACACCGGAATCCTTGAAAAAGCTCATCGACACCGCCCACAGCATGGGCATCGCCGTTTTGCTGGACATCGTCCACTCCCACGCATCCAAAAACACCCGGGAGGGCATTAACGAATTTGACGGAACAGCCTATCAGTTCTTCCACGACGGCCCGCAAGGCGACCATTCCGCATGGGGCACAAAATGCTTTAACTACGGCAAAAACGAGGTCATCCATTTCCTGCTGTCTAACCTTAAATTCTGGCTGACCGAGTACCATTTCGACGGCTTCCGCTTTGACGGCGTCACCTCCATGCTCTACCACGATCACGGGCTGGGTACAAGCTTTGACCGCTACGAAAAATATTTCTCCATGAATACCGACACGGAAGCGGTGACCTATCTGCAGCTTGCCACAGAGCTTGTGCGGCAGGTCAATCCCAATGCGGTGCTGATCGCCGAGGACATGTCCGCCATGCCCGGTATGTGCCTGCCCATTAAGGACGGCGGCGTCGGCTTTGACTACCGGCTCGCTATGGGCACGCCGGACATGTGGATACGCCTTTTAAAAGACACTCCCGACGAATACTGGGACTTAAATCAGATCTATTATGAGCTGGCAAACCGCCGTCCCAAGGAAAAGGTCATCGGCTATTGCGAGTCCCATGACCAGGCTTTGGTAGGGGACAAGACCATTATGTTCCGCCTGTGCGACCAGGAGATGTACTGGTCCATGGGAAAGGACAGCCAGAGCATGGTCATTGACCGGGGTATCGCCCTGCACAAGCTGCTGCGGCTGATCACCATGAGTCTGGGCGGCGAGGGTTATCTCACCTTTATGGGCAACGAGTTCGGTCATCCGGAATGGATCGACTTCCCCCGGGAGGGTAACGGCTGGAGCTATCACTACTGCCGCCGGCAGTGGCATCTGGCGGACGACCCCAATCTTCGGTATGAATATTTGAACGCCTTTGAGAAGGCCATGGTG
The DNA here is from genome assembly GCA_045595075.1 of Faecousia sp. GTDB lineage: Bacteria > Bacillota > Clostridia > Oscillospirales > Oscillospiraceae > Faecousia. The sequence goes on along the minus strand of JAZNZT010000031.1, from coordinate 6,967 downwards.
GATATGGCAAAGAAACGCCGCCTGCTCAGCGGCAAGGACATCCAGCTCTCCCTGGACAACACCGCAAAGACTCTGGTCTACCAAAAGGGAAACGGGCTGTTTGCCTTTAATTTCCATCCCACCGCTTCTTACCAAGGGCTGTTCCTGCCGGTGACTGAACCGGGAGACTACACCGTAGTCCTCGCCACCGACGACTACTGCTTCGGCGGACAGGGAAGGATCTATCACCAGACCTATACCGCCGCAGAAGATGAAAACGGCAGGCTTGGCATCCGCCTGTATCTGCCCTGCCGCACCGCTGTGGTGCTGAAAAAAGCAAAATAAACAAATCGTCCGCCGCATTAAGCGGTGGACGATTTGTTTATAAGGATCCCTTTGCTTGCGCAATATAGTGCAGGGCGCTTTCCCGCTGTTTCTCAATTTCTTGGGAGGACAACGTCTTTACGATCTTTGCCGGACTTCCCAGCAATACAGACCCGGCGGGAGCATTCATTTTTCCGGTGACCACCGCTCCGGCGCCCACCAAACACCCCTCTGCGAGCACAGCGCCATTTAAAACAACAGCACCCATGCCGATGAGGCTTCCGTCGCCCACCGTACAGCCATGGAGGATCGCCCCATGACCCACGGTGCAGTATGCTCCAATATCTGTCTTTTCGTGGACAACGCAGTTGTCCTGAATATTCGTTCCTTCTCCTACGGTGATCTTACCGCTGTCACCCCGGAGAACTGCGCCGTACCAGATGTTCACATCCTTACCCAGTTCTACATCCCCCACGACCACCGCCCCGGGGGCAATATAAGTATCTTTCAAATCGATTTCTCCCCTTGTGTTTCCGGCATAAAGCCATATATGGTGCAGGATCGGTTTGGAACTGCGGGGCTTTTCAGCATGCTCCTCCACAGGATCGACCAGTTCTGCCGTTTGTCCAGCAAGCGCCGGTAAATATCGTTGCAGTAATAGACCACCACGGGGTGATCGCAGTTTTCTTCGATCATCTCGATAAACCGGGCCATCACATCTTCGGTAAAGGGGTTAAACAGATAAAATGCCCCTGCATCTTTTATGATTTCTCCGCAGTCCAAAATATTTTTGCACTCGATGCGGATATTGGAGCAAGTCTTGGTCCGCGCTTCCGCGATCCTGGCATTTTCCGGGTCCAGCTCGATGCCGATCATAGGCACCTTGCAGCCACGCAAATACAGATAGGTAAGCACCCGGCCCTCACCGCAGCCCACATCTACAAAGGCAGTCTTTTGCGGGTAGGGAAATACCTTGAATATTTGATCCAGCCAGTCGTAATTTGTGCTTTCCATGGCCTTGGCGCCCGCTTCGGTATATTTACTGGGTTTTATCTTGTCCACAGAAACTCCGCCCAGCCGCCAGTCCTCATACCGGGCGCGAATCCGGTATAAAATCTTTCCAACCCGGCGTCCAACAGCTTTTACCAGTCTGGCGATCCCTTTTTTGATTTTTTGCAATGATGTCACCCTCTTTGAAAAATTGGGATGTTACGCATCAATTATACACACCCCACCTGTAATTGTAAAGAAGCGGAAGCCACAGCTTCCGCTTCTTTCTCTTATTTCAGCATGCGGTTAATAATGCCCAGCAATATGAGCATGTCGTCCTCATCCAGTTTTTTATTCCCTCCAGCGCCTTTTGGACAAGCTCCGGGTTCGGCGTGCATTCGTCAAAAAACTTCTGGGGTGTGATCCCAAAATAATCACATATCCCGAAAAACTCTTTTAACGGTGGCAACGCTTTTCCGGAGGAGATGTTGTAAACATATCGCCGGCTATGCCCCAGATCATAACTCATCTGGTACTCGGATACCCCTTTTTTTAAACGTAACTGCGTTATTCGCTCCCTGACAAAATCCTCGTACACGTTGATCACCTCACATACTATAATACTCACCGTTTTGTTCTGCATAGTAGAAAGGTCTTTGTTGTTCTTTGTTGACTAGTCTAAGAATGCATGTTATTATCTCAAACACACACAAATATATTTGACTACTTTTACGTCAAGAACAAATAGAGGTGTTTATATGAAACTTCTTCGCTTCCTTGCCCCGGTCGCTGCGCTGCTGTTAGTCCTGGGTATCGCTTTTTCGCTGGATAACTCCCCGGTTGCTCCCGATCCCGTCCCCCCTTCCCTGTACGAACCTACCGGCTCCTCCGCCCCCAGCACTGAAACGGAGTCCGTTTCTCTGAAGGGAAAAACGATCCTTAATTTCGGGGACAGCATCTTCGGAAACTATAAGGCACCCAAAGATATCTCCTCTTATCTGGCGCAAGCAACACAGGCTACTGTTTATAATGTGGCATTTGGCGGTTGCCGCATGTCCGTCCACCCTACGGAACAGTATCACGCCTTTAGTATGTATGCCTTGGCAAACGCGATCGCGCAGAATGACTGGTCGGTACAAGATGCCGTTATGGCGCGGCAGGACTGGACGCCCCACAATACATATGCCGGTCACTTGGCAGCTCTGCAATCTGTCGACTTTAACCAGGTAGACATTATTACCATTGCATATGGAACCAACGATTTTGCAGGTAAAAGCCCTCTGGACAATCCGGAGGATCTGTATGACACCTCCACCTTCGGCGGTGCGTTGCGATACAGCATTGAAACCATTTCCAAAGCCTACCCAAACATCCAGATCGTCATTTGCACCCCCATCTACCGCTTTTGGATCGACAAGGAAAACAACAACGCGTATCTCTACGATTCGGAATCCTATGTGGTGGAGAATAATAAATTGACGGATTTTGTGGCGCTTTGCAAGGATATTGCCCGGGAATACGATCTTTTATGTATCGACAATTATTCCGGTTCCGGGATCTGCTATGACAACAGAACCGTTTGCTTCCCGGAAACAAGCGGTGTTCATCCCAATCAAACCGGTCTTATGATGATCGCGGACAATATGTCAAAGGCGCTTTTGGAAAATTGCCAATAAAAATAAGCGGTATGTGTTTTCGCACATACCGCTTAACTATATTTTCTCAGAACTTGGGTTTGATCGCCTTATGATAGTGGGCGTAGGTGCATGAAGGGGCACTCCCCAGCACCTTGCTTTCCGTAACTTCGCCGATAAACATCATGTGGCTGCCCAGATCCAGTTTTTCCAGTACCTTGCAGCTGAACATGGCGTTTGTGTTCTCCGTCACATACATCAGACCGTTGTGGCTTCGTTTCGTGGCGGTAAAGCCGGCAAATTTATCCACATCCCGTCCGGACTGCATGCCGAAATGACGAATGGTCTCAAAGGGAACATCCTCTGTCAGTACACTGACGTTAAATACCCCCGACTTTTCGATCATCTCCTTGGTCAGATTCCCTTTCTGGCAGGAAACCGCCATCCGGGTAGGATTTTCGGCGATCTGAATAGCTGTATTGGTGATGCAGCCATTATCCTTGTCCGATTCCCGGGCGCTTAGCACAAACAGTCCGTAAGACAGATTGTACAGCGCCTTGGGATCTTCCGCAGGTTTCTCCTGCTCAGCGAAAGTAACGCTCCAGCAGGCCCTTCAGAGCTCTGCCATGGCGGGCCTCATCCTTTGCCATCTCGTGGATGGTATCGTGCAGGGCATCCAGGTTGTTCTTCTTGCAGCAAGCAGCCAGATCAAACTTGCCCTGGGTCGCGCCAAACTCGCAGTCCACACGCCATGCCAGGTTGTCCTTGGTGGTAGCCTTCATGTTGGGCTCAAGGGTACTGCCCAGCAGCTCTGCAAACTTAGCGGCATGCTCTGCCTCTTCCCATGCTGCCTTTTCCCAGTACAGACCGATCTCGGGATAGCCCTCACGGTGAGCGATCCGGGCCATGCACAGGTACATGCCTACCTCGCTGCATTCGCCGTTGAAGTTAGCGAACAGCTGCTCCTTGATATATGCCTTATCCTCGGCAGAAATATCGGGGTTGTTCTCAACAGTGGTCTCATAGATGCCAAACTCGTGCTCGGCAGCCAGCTTCATCTCGCCCTTCTGCTCCACAAACTTGGAAGCGGGAACCTTACATACGGGGCAGCGGAAATCCGCATCCAGCTCTTCGGCAGTGTGAACATAGCCACAAACGGAACATACAAACTTTTTCATATTATTATCCTCCAAATATATTTATGATAAATTTTTATTATTCTTCTTCAAACTGGTCGGGGCCAACGCCGCAAAGGGGGCACTCGTAGTCCTCGGGTAGCTCTTCGCCCTCGTAGACATAACCGCAAACGGTGCATACAAACTTTTTCATGCTGATTCACCTCTTTCCTTTTGACCTGTAATACAGTCCCGGCAAATGCCGGTAAAGCTCAGCTGGCAGCCGGCGATCTCACCGCCGGAGCAGGCAGCCGCTGCGCCCCTGAGGGCCTCCGGCACCTGCATATCCATCAGATCGATCACCGCGTCGCACTCTGAGCATATGAAGTGTACATGGGGCTCGGTGTTTCCGTCAAACCGCTCCACACCGCTGACCGTTGCTACGCTGGTAGCAAGTCCCTGTTTTTTGAATAGGGTCAGATTCCGGTAGACCGTTCCCATGGAAAGATCCGGGATCTGCGACTTTAGATCCGTGAAGATCATCTCAGCGGAGGGGTGGGCGGTGGTCTGCTGCAGATACGTCAATATGGCGCTGCGCTTGCGGAAATTTTTCGTTCCGGGCTGCATGTGATCACCTCTTTCTATTTGCGAATGATTCTTATTTACATCTAGAATATATCATACACATCTCTCCTTGTCAACACTTTTTTAAATAAATTTTAAGTTTGTTTTTCTGTGTCATTCTGAGCGATAGCGAAGAATCCGTTCCCTTATTTGTTGCAAAGAGAATGCGGATTCTTCGTCGGCTCTGCCTCCTCAGAATGACAGGGTTGTTTTGCAAACTCCACAGAATTGACACCTATATAAAAATCTGCTACCATGTACAAAAAAGGAGGGGGCGCTGTGAAAACAAAAAAACTGACTGCTATGGCGCTGCTTTCCGCCGTTGCGCTGATCATTTTTACTGTGGAAGCCCAGATTCCCGCCCTTGTTCCCATTCCGGGAATCAAGCTGGGGCTGAGTAACATTGTAACCGTTTTTGCGGTGTTTACCCTCGGTCCTTTGGAGGCGGCGCTGATCCTTTTTGTCCGGATCTTTCTCGGGGCGGCATTTGCCGGCAACTTCAGCACTGTTTTCTACTCTCTTGCCGGCGGCGTCCTTGCCCTGCTTGTCACAGTCCTTTTGAAGAAGGTTTTGAAAAAAAATCAGCTTTGGGTCGCCGGCTGTCTTGGCGCTGTTGCCCATTCTGTTGGGCAAATGGCCGCCGCCATTGTGATCTCCGGCACGCCCTCTCTCATTATATATTTACCTGTTATGATCCTGTGCAGCATCATAACCGGTCTGTTTACCGGCCTTTGCGCCCAGCTGCTTGTGAATCGAGGAAATGATTTATGGAAAACTACTTTCAAATGAATTTCACCCCCGCTCAGGTCAACGCTATCTCCAACCTGGGCCTTGCCCACGTGGGCGACGGGGTTTATGAGTTGATGTGCCGCACCTATCTGTGCTGCCAGGGGGATCATACGGTTTTAAGGCTTCATAACGATTCTGTGAACCTGGTAAAGGCTTCCACCCAGGCAAAATTTGCAGACAAGCTGAAGCCTCATTTGACGGAAGAGGAATTTGCCTTCTACCGCCGGGGTAAAAATGCCCACACCCATGCCGCCCCCAAGTCCGCCACCCCCCAGGAGTACGCCAAGGCAACCGGTCTTGAGACCCTGTTCGGCGCGCTGTACCTTCTGGGCAGGGTAGACCGGCTCAATGCGCTATTCCATATTATAATGAATGAGGACTGCTAAATATGGCATTTGATGCGTTTTTTATGTCTGCGGTTCTGTCCGAGATCCGGGAAAAGGCCACCGGCGCAAGGGTGGAGAAGATCCACCAGCCCAGCCGGGATACCGTGATCCTCCACCTACGCTGTGAGTCGAGCCGGGAAAAGCTTTTGTTTGCTGCCAATCCTGCCGCGCCCCGGCTTCATCTCACCTCCGCTAACCCCGAAAATCCGGACCAACCACCTATGTTCTGCATGCTCCTTCGCAAGCACCTGTCCGGCGCAAGGCTTCGGGAGATTTCTCAGCTGCCTATGGAACGGGCAGCCACCTTCCTCTTTGACTGCACCGACGAGATGGGTTTCCCGGTGCAGAAACGGCTGGTTGTGGAGCTGATGGGCAGGACCTGTAACCTGTACCTTCTTGACCCCGACGGACGGATCATTGACTGCCTGCGCAGGGTAGGTCTGGACGAGACCGCCAAGCGGGCAGCTTTACCGGGAATGTACTATCAAGACCCGGAGTCTGTGGAAAAAACTGATCCCCAGATCTGCTCTTTTAAAGATTATGTTAACCTTTTGTCTACTCCCGGGGCGGATATTCTTGCCGACCGATTGATGGACACCCTGGGCGGACTTTCCCCCCTGGTATGCCGGGAGGCGGCTCTCTTTGCCGCCGGAGACACCGACGCCCGGGTAGACGCAGCCAACATACCCGCCGTTGCAGAAAGTCTTTACCTGTTCTTCCGGGAGCATACGGAACACCCCGCCCCTTATTTTTATTGTGCCGCTGACGGCACGCCCAAACAGTTCGCTTTCTGTCCCATCCGGCAGTACGGCGATTGCGCCCAGGCAGAATCCTTTGCCGGGCTTCTGGACGAATATTATATTGTAAGAGATAAAAAAGATGCCATGCGGCAGAAAAGCCAGGCAGTGCGCAAGACCGTTTCCAACCTGTGTCAGCGGTTGAAGCGAAAGCTGGCGATCCAGGAAAAAGAGCTGTCTGCCACCTTTGACCGGGAACGGCTGCGGCAGCTGGGGGATATCGTCACCGCCAACATCCACCGCGTAAACAAAGGACAGACCCTTCTGCAAGCTGAGGATTTCTACGACGAGGAAATGAAGGTCATCGACATTCCTCTTTCTCCCATTCT
>JAZNZT010000030.1:0-9274 GCA_045595075.1 Faecousia sp. | reverse complement strand
ATAAACTTTCCGCCTGTATCAAATTGGGATGCCTCGGCGTATTCCAGCCGACAGCCGGTAACCCTTTCCACATAACGCAGAATATAGTCTGCGGCAGTTTCGTTTGCCTCTCCTTCTGCCACGATCAGCTTGTAATCCGATGCCCCGTTCACCACAAAGGGGCGGGTGCTTTCTGTTACAGATACCTGATGCAGCGTGGCATTCACCTTATGGGATACATAATCCTCTACCGGATTTACCGCAGACGCGTTTTGGTCGCCGGTGCCCTTTTCGCCGCAACCGGAAAGCAGCAGCACCAGGGAAAGACATCCGGCACAAAGCGCCTTGATTTTTCTGTTCATATCCCCGCCTCCTTACTTTCCGTCGTCTGTGACCGTCACAGACCAGGTCTTATTACAGATATAGCCATCACTGTCTACCGCCATAACGGTGAATTTATACGTTCCGGCTTGGGTAGCCCATACAGAATTGGAATCTGCCGGGATCGTAACGATCACACCGCTGGGGCCGGTAACAGTCTTGAGCACGATCAGCTCCTCTGCCGGAGTCTTGCTGTCGGATACGGTAAACTCCGGAATGCAAAGCGCATCGCCTGTCTTGGCTTTCGTGGGCAAATCACCCTTGAACTGAATCACAGGCGCAGAGCCATCCACAATATGCAAAACATAGGAAAGACCGCCTTCTTTTTCGCTAAAGCTTTCCTCGGTGGTATAAATCACATCATACCGACCTTCCGCTGTGGCGGTAATGGTGTACTCCCGGTTGGGGTCAACATTTTCCAGTACTGTACCGTCATCGGCAGTAACGACTGTATTGCCCTGCTTCACGGTGAGGAGGAATGTAATATTGGGATTGAGCACATCCGCCGCATAAGCCGCTGGCAGAACGATCTGCGTGCCTGCCTCGAAGCGACCGCCGTAGCTGCCAGTCACATCAATCCAAGCCTCCACACGGTCACGGTTGGAGTTGTTTAATGTATGGTTATTCAATGACACCAAACGAAGCTGTGCGCCCGCATCCGCTTCCCGGAAGGCCATAGAGAGGGTAAGATAGTGGGAATCAAAGTCCGTAAATTCACCGATATCAATATCAAAGCCGGCAATTTGCAGCTTGCCTTCCGCATAGGTAATGCGCACCTGATGGCCCGCATTCAAGCTGACCTCGCCCATATAAAGGACGGTATTGCCCACCTGAACACCCAGGACGCCATTTTTTTGAAGCAGCTCCACCGCCAAGCACTTGGAGGTGTCTGCAGAATCCCGGAAGGTCAGTACCATGCCATCAAAGTCTGCCTTGCCCGCTACGCCCTCAAGCACCATAGAGAAGTCGGTCGCCAGCAGGGGGTTAGCAAAGGTCCAATGGGCATCGGGCGCATCGACTGTAAAGAGCATACCCTTTTCCTCGCGGGTACAGGTAAAGCCCTGACCTACAAAATAGTTTTCCAAAAACAGTCTTGTCTTGCCTTCGTCGGAGTCAAATGCCTTTATGACCGGTCTTTCCACCTGATAAACCGCGCCCTCACATTCAAACACAATGGTCACCAGGTCCATATTGTTTTCCACGCGGACCGCAAAGGGCTTTCCCGCCTCTATCGCAGCAGTACCGGCGGCATCCTGGATCTTGCCTGTGGCTAATTTTTTCTCTACCGTGCCGCTGCGGTAATCATGAAAGTACACGCTGGGGAAAGCATACTGGGAATCCTCAATCAGATACTCCGGCAGCTCGATCCGGTCTACCATGATCGGCTTGTCTCCGATATCGACCTGAATGGTCTGTTCCAGGGTTTGGCTCTGGCCGGCACAGTCGGTGATCTGATATGTGAGCTGATACTGCCCCGCTGTCTCAAAGCAGTAATTTTCCGTCAGCACCGTCTGCTCACCGTTTACGGTGGTAAAGATCCGCACAGCGGGCAGACCGCTGTGGCAGGTGGTGGTGCATTCGGCAGGCACGAAGTATTCGCCCAACACATATTGGGTTTTGGCCTCACCGACAAACGCAATGGTAGGCTTTTCCACCTGTTCCAGCGATTTGATCCACAGGATCTCCCGTCCCAGGTTGCCATAGGCATCGGTAGCCTCGTAAACAATGGCATAATCGCCTACATAGTTTGTTTCAAAATATCCGTCCTCAATATTTAAAATCGAGGCATCCGGAGAGCTGTAGTTGTACCAGGCAGATACCCGTACATCAGATACTGTGCCGGTATTATCCTTCGCTGTTGCGGCAGGCACGCTGTAGATGCCGCCTTTTACGGCTGCCGGAGGTGTTTCATACGGGGTCTGTATTTGAAATTCAGGCGGCTCGGTGTCCTTGATGATCCTCTGAGACAGGTCCAGATCGCCAACAGTGCTTAGGAAGAAGTTGGCTGTAAGACCCTTGTAGTTTTCTGCCCAGACAGTCAAATAAGCCTTACCGCTGGGGAAACCGCCCCAAGGGGACTTCTGATACTCTACACTGTCTAAGTCCACAACCATATTGCCGTTTGCAAGGATCTGCATTGTGGCCGTGTCAAGGCTCAGATTGATACCGGTGTTCAGCACATCGGTACATTCATAGGCGAAGCCGTGGTAAATATTTCTTCCCCACAGACCCTCTGTCCAGAACTTGTCAGCGTAGTCATCGAAGCCGATGATCTCCTGACCGTTACCGCCGGCGGTAACGTAGGAAGCTCTGATATCCGGACTGTTGCTGTACTGACGCACAGACATATATAATGTAATTTCAGGATTTTCCGCATCCGTGAACTGAAAGCACAGCTTTTCATAATCCAGCGTTCCAACCTTTTCAGGAATAACAAAGCCCTGGATCAGCATACCGTCTTCCAACGCATCTATGGAAATAGGAGCATTCAATTTCAGCTTATCGCCGTATTTCAGAGATACATGCAAGCCGGATACGCCCTGAACACTGGGTGCCTTCCCGTAAACCGCGGTGGAATCCTCCGAGGTCAACACGCAGAATTCCTGCATTACCAGGAAAGAAACCTCATCTACATATACCTTACCATTGGCTACAGCTGTGTACACGACTGTGTATTTGCCCGCATCGTTCAGGGCAAATTCTTGCCTGGAGGTAACTGTTCCGTCGGGCAAGCGTACAACCGCAGTGACCTCAGCCTGCTGCCCGTCAACATTCATTTCCCGTTGGGGCACGGTGAAAATGGTCCCCAGGTCATACTGCTGCTCGATTTTCGCAGGCAGCCATGTCGCTTTTGCTTCGATTTCACCCACAAACAAGACTCCGGCAACAACAGCAAAACACAGTATCGCGCTGATGAGTCTCAAGTGTTTTTTCATCGTTCCATCTCCTTATGCTTATGCTGCTTAATAAACCATCTGCCCCCAGATATTCTTATACTGGCTGAGCATGCCGTTAAAGTAATCCGCCAAATCTACTTCGCCCTTACGCATAGGCACGCTGGGGCTGCCGTAATGTGTGCCGCCAATGATGCTCTCCCACATATCCACCATGGCGAAGCTGCCTGCCTGGTTCACGTAAATGGGCTCAGCGGAATAAGGGAATACGATCTCGGAATTCTTCTGCAGTTCCATAACGGAACGACCGAAATTGGTCATCTGCGTCATCTGTTCGTCTGTGATCTCATACTTCAGTGCCTTGGGCGTATTGGTTACCTGAGAGAACTCAACCAGTGCCTGGTTGGAATAAGCAAACCGGATGAAGTCCAATGCGATGGGTTTCTTCCACTCTTCAATATTTGCCTTCATAAAGCACAGAGAATAGCTGTTCTCGCACAGGGTGTTAACACCAAGCTCATTGGCATCAAGCTTGGGCAGAGGCATGATCGCAAACTTTCTGTTCTGCTGAGAATAGCTGTCGCCCATAGCGTCAACCATATCCTTGTAGGTGGCCTGTGCCTCGTTCTCCCACCATGTGCCCTCCACCAGCATCGCAATGGGGGCCGTTTGACCGTTGTCGTGACCGGCGTAGAGGAAATCCTCCTGCGCATTCATATGGGAATACGCAGTGTTGAAGCCCAGTTCATTATAATAAGCATCGTTGGATACCATCTGCTCCAGGAAGCTCAGTGCGTAGTATCTGCCCTCGGTCCGAAGCATTTCGTAGCCGTTTGCGGCAGTAATGGTGGTGGGCTGTGCGTCCTTCACAAAGCCGGTACCTGTAACGGTGCCCAAGTTTTTAGCAGTGCCGTTCATCGTGAAGTTCAGCATTGTCTGCTCTCTGCCCTCAACATTAGCCAGCAGTGCCTGCAGCAGGTTGCCAATGTAGTCATCCCGGTTCGCGCCGTTCCAGTTCATAGGGGTCTGGCCGTTGGAAGCGATGTAATCACACAGAATGAAAAATTCCTCATAGGTTGCGGGCAGGCCGTCATCGGCAGTGCCATACTGGCCGTCGGGGCCGGCACTCTTTTCATCGGTGCTTCTGACGATGAAGTAGTCCTCAATATTCTGTGCATCGGTTACATCCTTTGCAAAATAGTACTTTTCCTTTTCAAACAGGTCCACATTGTACATCAGGCTTGTGTAGGACGCGTAATGGGGAATAGCGTAGTACTTGGTCTGACCATTATCATCTACACCTAAGTATTCCTTCTGCTCCTCGTACATCTTGCTTTCTATTGTGGTTCCGGCAGGATCACCGTAAGATGCCATATCACCGGTAACCGCTTCAGTAATGTCTGCCAAAACGCCCTTGTTCAAAAGGGAATAGTAGTATGCCTTCTCTGCGAAGTACATTTCTTCCTTGTTGTGCAGGATTTTGTCTTCCAGCTCGGTGGCCAGCGCTTTTTCGTTGTTAATGATGATCTGAATACCCTTTTTGCCTTCTTCATAGACATCGTCCTTATGAAGTTCTTCATAACGGTCTTTCAGGTTTTTCAGCCACTCCACACCGTAACCACCGTTAAAGTTGTGGATAAATAACTGGGTACGCTCGGTATCCAACGATTCAGCATTCTCCTCAGGCCCTCCGGAACCGGAGTTTCCGCAGGCTGCCATACTCAGGCTCATCACCAGTGCCAGCAGCAAGGCCACAATACGGTTTAGGTACTTACTCTTTTTCATTGTTCATTCCTCCATATTGATTCAAGAATTTTTTATATGTATCGTACGCAAATGGCACATATCCGCTTAGGTAGTGATTGCATCCCGACCCCAACGGGGTTTTCCACGACACCATCAAGATCCGTTTTTCTGCATAAGAATACGGAATCTGTTCCAGCAGAAGTACCTCTTCTCCCACCGACGCTTCACCGGTAGTCAGCACCTCTTCCGTCAAAGCATCCTTCACCTCGTAGCTGCAAGGCAAAACCTTGCCTGTGTCATTGACGGCCTTCAGCCCAATGCTCCAGTTCTCCGGTTCTGAGAAAGCCAGTAGGAACGGCTGCTGTACATTTTTAATGTAATGATAGGCCAGCTTCTTTTGGTAGTAGTAATCCACCACGGCATCGGAAAACTGTGGCCAGCCGTCGATCAGATTCCACCAAATAATGCCGCCCCGTTTTCCCTTATCCATACGGAACAGTTCAATAAAAAATTTCATCGCCTCTGCCTGAGATATCTGACTGGCGAGGGCAAAATCTTCTATATTCTCGGGAACAAAGCCAAACAGCTCCCGAATCTGATCTGCCATCAGCTTAATGCGGTATGTCCAGGGGCCCTCCTTGGCAGGATTGGAGCAGTGAATGATCCAATCTTCATTCTCCTGCCACGGCCACACCTTTTCCCCGGAGATAAACTTGTAGATAGATGCCGGTTCAGGGCAACCGTGATAGCCCATTTCGCTGGCAAAGTGGGCAATGTTTTTGCTGTAATATGTACTCTTAAAATAATCTCTCGGTCCCCACAAATGCTGCTCAGAGAACAGGCCGGGATCCTTCCCAAAGCATTCGCCGTCAATAAACGGGGAGCTGGGTAGGTAAGGTCTTGCCGGATCCTCCTGGCGAATCACCGACGGCAGCACCTGTCTTGTGAGAATATTGTCATTGGGATTCCGGCGGAAGGTGGTACAGTACGCAAATTGATCCACCTCATTATCTCCGGCCCACAGCAAAATACTGGGGTGCTGACGCAATCTTCTCACGATCGCCGTCGCTTCTGCAAAAAGCATTTGGCACATCCGATCATCCTGGGGATACAATCCACAGGCCATCATAAAGTCCTGCCAGATCAAAATGCCGTGCTCATCGCAGAAATCATACAGATAATCATCTTCGTAAACATTGCCGCCCCACAGCCGAATGGCGTTACAGCCAATATCCTTCAGCAGCTCACAGGCTTGGGGCAGACGCTGCCGATCTCTGGAGTGGAACGCATCCATAGGCACAAAATTTGTACCTAAAACAAAGACCTTCTCTCCGTTTACGAGAAATTGGAATTTACCGGACATCTCCATATCCGTCAGACTGGTACGCTCCAGCGCAACGGTTCGAATACCTGTGCGGAACTGTTTCCTATCCAGCACCGCATTATCCTTTTTCAAGGTTACACACACATCATACAGGTAGGGGGTGCCGCTTCCCTTGGGCTGCCACAGCTTTATATCCTGCAGGCCTTCCAGGAAAATCTCTCCGGCCACACTCCACAGCTGCTTTTTTGCAAAAAAACGGCTGTCACCGCAGATACCTTCCAATTCAATGGTATACGAGGACAAATCTGCCGCCTTTATATCCAGCTCATAGAAAAACAGCAGGGATGCTTTTTTTCCCTTTTTATCAGCTGATACTGTCATCAAATATGCCTGTTTGATGCTCTCCACGGGACGGTATTGCAGATATACCGGACGAAAAACACCGCAGGTAACGATTCGGGGCATAATATCCCAGCCATAGCTATGGGGAGCCTTTCGGATGTGCAGGGAATCAAAGTTATATGGCATATGGGTATTGCCGGCTTTGACCTCGTATTTCCGCGCCTCCATCGTCACCGGCAGGAAATGCAGAACCAGCTCATTATCCCCTTCCACCAGGTTGTTTGGTTGGAAGGTATGGGAAATAAACATGTTTTCCGTTTTCCCCAAAAGCTGGCCATTGAGCCAAATTTCACAAACGGTATCCAGCCCCTCAAATACCAATTCCGGAATATAGCCCTCCTTTTTTTGATAAGAAAAGCTGCAACCGTAAAAGGCATGATAGCTTTCATATTTTTGAAGCTGTAAAACATTTTGATCCTTATATATCTCGGGAACGATCCCGTTTTCCTCCAATGCAAGGGCAAACTCTATGGGTACTTGGGCTGACATTTGTCCCTCTCCGTAAGAAGAAAGCTCCGCAACAGTTTTGGGCATGGGCCGGGTATCCACAGATTCGTGGGCAATATATGCGATTTTCCACTGATTGTCAAATGTGATTTTTTCCCATTTATTCACGGTAATATCACCCCTATTGTGTAATCTATCAATATTTTAACATTATTTTGGTCGTACTTCTTGTGGATATTGACTGTAAATTTGCTTTTTTTCACTGTGGGCTTTTATATTTTCAACAAATGTGATAGTATATTAACAGCTCTTCCTCACTTTTCCGAAAGGAGTTCGGGATATATGAATGATATGAATACGCCTCATTTTGCGAATAATGGCCAGGTTGATCCTGTAGCGTCCTTTGATTTAGCCAGTCCCTACCACAATCTGGATGTTGCGTTTCACTGGAAAAACGTTGATTATCCCACTCTGCACACCCATGAGCATTGGGAGATCTTTGTTGTTATGCAGGGCGAAATTATGCATACCATCAACGGTCAGGAAAAGCTCTGTAAGCGCGGTGACGCTTGGCTCATACGGCCCAACGACATGCACGCGCTGCGCTTTTCTTCCGCCGCCTCGCAAAACTATCAGAATATCAATTTTATCTTCTCTTCCCAGTTTGCAGAGCAGCTTCTGCGGCCTCATCGGGACACGGACGAGCTTATCAACACCCAGAACCCCCTGTCCTTTTCCATCAACGAATCAGACCTGAACAGCATCTATGACAAATGCCTTTATACCCAAAATCTTCCGAAAGAACAGTATGAGGCCAGTGCCAAGCTGCTGGTTGCTCAGCTGATGCTGCTTTTTTTGGAGCAGAACACGGTATTTGATCTCCGGTATCCGGTGTGGTTTAATAACTTTTTGATCTATGTCAGCACCCCTTCCAATTTTGACCTGTCCCTGAAGGAACTGTCCAAGGCCACGCCCTATTCCTACTCCCGGCTTGCGGTTTTGTTTAAAGAATATACCGGCATCACCTTTGTAAATTATGTCACGGAAAAAAAGCTGACCTATGCCAAGCAGCTTCTGCGCACCACCTCTATGACCACATTGCAGATCTGTGAAAAGGTGGGCTATACCTCCTTGTCCGCTTTTAATCACCTTTTCAAAAAGACCTTTTCCATGACCCCCTCGGAATATCGAAAAAAACATAAATAAACACATAGGGCACCTCTAAAAACAGCTTTTAGAGGTGCCCTTTTTTACTTTGTCTTTTGCCATTTCTTCGGCGTACAGCCGGTATGCTGCTTAAAAACTCTGGTAAAATGGCTGGCATCCATATAGCCCACTGCCTGTGCCACATCGCTTATGGGCATAGACTTTTCTTCCAAAAGCTGCATTGCCTTTTCCATACGCCGCCCCCGGATATACAGGGTAATTCCCATTCCGAAATGCTCCTGGGAGAGCAGATACAAGGATGTTTTGGAGATGCCAAATTCTTTGCATAATAGTTCCACAGACAGCTCCTCTGCCAGATGGGCAGTTATGTATTCCTCAACAGCAAAAGCCGTGGGATCTCCCCGCATCGTAATCAGATCCATCAGCCACAAATAAGAGGTACACATCTGGGCCACATTGGCAATGGCCTGGAGTTTTTTTTGACTGAAGTGTGGCAGTTCTTTCAGCTCCTCACAAAGCTGCATTCTCTGCGCCTCTGCAGGAAAGCTAGCGATTGCCTTGTGAATCTCCTCTATATTCTCTGTTGCCACTGTTTGTCCCAGCATAAGATAGCCAATAACCGTTCCCTTTCTTATAATGGGTGCTACACACTCGGTCAATCCCATATGGCAGGTATAACTGCAAGTCCCCTGATTGGCCTTTGCTTTGTCAAAGCCATAGCGGTCACAGGCAAAACACCGCGCTTTCAGTTCCGGCAGCTCCCGCACACGGCCACAAAAAGCAACCATTTCCCTTGGATACTCACAAATGATACGCCCCTTTTCATCGAACAGCGCGCACTGAACCTCCGTGGACAAATACAGATCCTTCATCACCTGGCGCAGTTTTTCCGTTTGTTTCGTTATCAAGTCCATCGCCTCCATAGCTTTAGTAT
>JAZNZT010000029.1:0-60605 GCA_045595075.1 Faecousia sp. | reverse complement strand
TGGCCTACGGTCTGGACAAGGACAATGACCAGAAGATCATGGTTTATGACCTTGGCGGCGGTACTTTCGACGTCTCCATTCTGGAGATCGGCGACGGCATCGTAGAAGTTCTTGCTACCGCAGGCGACACCCGTCTGGGTGCCGACGACTTCGACCAGAGAGTGATGGACTACCTGGTTGCCGAATTCAAGAAGGCCGAGGGCATCGACCTTTCCAACGATAAGGTTGCCATGCAGCGTTTGAAGGAGGCTGCCGAGAAGGCTAAGATCGAGCTGTCCGGCATGACCACCACTGCTATCAACCTGCCCTATATCACCGCTGACGCCACCGGTCCTAAGCACCTGGATGTGACTCTGACCCGGGCTAAGTTCGACGAAATGACCGCCGATCTGGTGGAGCGCACCATGAAGCCTGTCCGCCAGGCTATGTCCGACGCAGGCCTGAAGCCCAACGATCTGCACAAGGTCCTGCTGGTTGGCGGCTCTACCCGTATTCCTGCCGTTCAGGAAGCCGTTAAGGGCATCACCGGCAAGGAAGGCTTCAAGGGCATCAACCCCGACGAGTGCGTGGCTGTTGGCGCTGCCATTCAGGGCGGCGTTCTCACCGGCGACGTGAAGGATGTTGTTCTGCTGGACGTCACCCCCCTGTCTTTGGGTATTGAGACCATGGGCGGTGTGTTCACCCGCCTGATTGACCGGAACACCACCATCCCCACCCGTAAGAGCCAGATCTTCTCCACCGCCGCTGACGGCCAGACCTCCGTGGATGTCCATGTGCTGCAGGGCGAGCGCGAGATGGCTGCCTACAATAAGACTCTGGGCAACTTCCAGCTTAGTGGCATCGCTCCCGCGCCCCGTGGCGTTCCTCAGATCGAGGTCACCTTCGACATCGACGCCAACGGCATCGTTAAGGTTTCCGCAAAGGATCTGGGTACCGGCAAGGAGCAGCAGATCTCCATCACCGCTTCTACCAACTTAAGTCAGGAGGACATCGACAAGGCTGTCCGGGAGGCTGAGCAGTACGCTGCCGAGGATAAAGCAAAGAAGGAAGAGGTTGACACCCACAACAACGCTGAGCATGTTGTCTATCAGACAGAAAAGGCTCTGGGCGAGTTGGGCGACAAGATCTCTGAGAGCGAGAAAGCATCTATCCAGGCTGCTGTAGATAAGCTGAAGGAAGCCAACAAGGGCACCGATCTGGAAGCGATCAAGGCTGCCACCGACGAGGTGCAGAAGGCATTCTATGCTGTGTCCGAAAAGCTGTACCAGCAGGCAAATCCCCAGGGTCAGCCCGGCGCACAGCCTAACGACGATGGCGTTGTAGACGCTGACTACGAGACCGTAGACTAATCTCTTAAGCCCAAGGGGCGGCAAACAGCCGCCCCTTTTAGTCGTATGCGGCGAGTCGCCGCTGACACTGCGCCCCTTTGAAAGGTGAAAAATTTATGGCAGAGAATAAACGCGATTATTATGAGGTGCTGGGTGTCCAAAAGGGCGCCAGCGCCGATGAAATAAAGAAAGCCTACCGGAAAAGCGCGATGAAATATCATCCCGACAGAAACCCCGGCGATAAAGAGGCAGAAGAAAAATTTAAGGAACTGGGCGAGGCATACGAAGTCCTGTCCGACGACGATAAGCGGGCCCGTTACGATCAGTTCGGCTTTGCCGGCGTTGACCCCAACTATGGCGGCGGCGCAGGAGCAGGAGGGTTCGGCTTTGACGGCTTCGGCGGCTTTGGTGGCTTCGGTGATATCTTCAGCGAGGTCTTTGGCGGCGGCAGCTCCCGGCGCAGCAGGAACGCGCCTCGCAGAGGCGATGATGTTGGCGTCCGCCTGGAGGTTACCTTTGAGGAAGCCGCCTTCGGCGCTGACAAGGAGATCACCTATTACCGCATTGAAAACTGCGGCAGCTGTAAGGGAACAGGCTCTGCCGACGGGGTTGTGGAGACTTGCTCTCAATGCCGTGGCTCCGGTCAGGTCCGTGTGACCCAGAATATGATGGGCATGGCATTCCAGTCCACCTCCACCTGTCCTCAGTGCAGCGGCAGAGGTAAGATCATCAAAAATCCCTGTACTACCTGCCGTGGCAAGGCAAAGGTCCGCAAGAGCCATACGGTCCGGGCAAAAGTTCCCGCAGGTATCAACCACGGACAGAGCTTCCGCCTTGCGGCAGAAGGCTGTGTAGGCGCAAACGGCGGACCTAACGGCGATGTGCTGGTAGAGACTTACATCAAGCGGCATCCCATTTTTGAACGGGACGGTGTGGATGTACTCTGCGAAGTCCCCATCACCTTTACCCAGGCGGCTTTGGGCGCAGAGATCGAAGTGCCCACCCTGGACGGCAAGACCCCCTTCTCCATCCCCGAGGGAACACAGACCGGCAAGGAATTTATCCTCTCCGGAAAGGGCATCCCCTATGTAAGCAATCCCCGCCGCCGGGGCAACCAGCGGTTCTTCGTGGTGGTAGAGACCCCCACCAAGCTGACCAAGGAGCAAAAAGAGCTTCTGCGGAAGCTGGACGAATCTCTGGACGGCAAGTCCAGCCCCAAGCGTAAAAAATTCTTTGAGACCCTAAAAGATTTTTTTGATTGATAAAACAGCAGGTAGCGCCACTACCTGCTGTTTTCTTTATGCTTGCCTTACCGGAAGAAATATACTATAATATATTCATTACTACCCCCTAAAACCATTTGGAGGTCTATTTTATGAAAAGAACAGACTATATTTCCTGGGACGAATATTTTATGGGCATCGCCATGCTGGCCGCCCGGCGAAGCAAGGATCCCAGCACTCAGGTAGGCGCCTGTATCGTTTCCCCGGACAATATCATTATCTCCACAGGTTACAACGGCATGCCCAAAGGCTGCTCCGATGACGAGTTCCCCTGGGATCGGGAGGGTGAAGTCACCAAGTATCCCTTTGTCGTTCATGCAGAGCTGAACGCCATCCTCAATGCCAGCGGCAGAGATCTCCGTGGCAGCCGGATCTATGTGGCGCTGTTCCCCTGTAACGAGGGCGCAAAGGCAATCATTCAAAGTGGTATTAAGGAAGTTTTGTACTTATCCGACAAATACGCCACTACTCCCACCACACTGGCTTCCAAGCGGATGCTGGATGCCGCCGGCGTCAAGTATACCCAGCTGAAGCCCGGCATCGACTCCATCACCCTGGATTTCATCCCGGAAGAAGATAAGAAATAATTTGTCATTGCGAGGAGGGCTTTGCCCGACGTGGCAATCCGTTCTCTCAAACTTTGTTCTAAGGACGGATTCTCACGCCTGCTTACGCAGGCTCAGAATGACACACTTTCTCCAGAAATACAAAAAATCCTCCGGTTTCACCCGAGGATCTTTTTATTCGTCATATTGTCTTGGGATCGGGGTGATCACCGGCTTGCCCTCCCGGTCCAGAAGGGCCGTCAGTCCTCCGGCGTAGCCGGATTGGGTATACAGGTAATTCACACCGGTCTGCCGATCCACCCAGATCTGATGAGCCGTGGTAAAACCGCCCTGGGAGTAGATCTTTACAAAACGCTCTTCTTTCTTCGCCATATCAGCTTTCCTTTGTGCCCTCCACAAGGCCGTTTGCCAGACCTACAAGACCCTGCATCTCAGATGGAATGATGATCTTGGTGGCCTTGCCGTCTGCCACCTTTTCCATTGCCTGGATGGATTTAAGCTTGATGACCTGATCGTTGGGTGCTTTTTCGTTCAGCATTTCCAGAGAATCTGCCAGCGCCTTCTGCACTGCCAGGATCGCCTGTGCCTCGCCATCAGCTTTCAGAATAGCTGCCTGCTTCTCTGCCTCTGCTCGGAGGATCGCTGCCTGCTTTTCCGCGTCTGCGCGGAGGATGGCGGATTCCCGCTCGCCTTCGGCGATGAGGATAGCGGATTTTTTCTGACCCTCAGCCTGGAGGATCGCCTGGCGGCGGTCGCGCTCAGCCTTCATCTGCTTTTCCATGGAGCTTTGGATATCTGCCGGAGGCAGGATATTCTTCAGCTCTACCCGGTTGACCTTGATGCCCCAGGGATCGGTAGCTTCGTCCAGAATGGCGCGCATCTTGGTATTGACCACATCCCGGGAGGTCAGGGTCTGATCCAGCTCCAGATCGCCGATGATGTTACGCAGAGTCGTAGCAGTCAGTGTCTCCATAGCCGCCATAGGCTGCTCCACACCGTAGGCGTACAGCTTGGGGTCGGTGATCTGAAAATACACAACGGTATCGATCTGCATGGTAACATTATCCTTGGTGATCACCGGCTGGGGAGGATAATCCAGGACCTGCTCCTTCAAGCTCACCCGGCGGGCGATCCGGTCAATAAAGGGGACCTTAAAGTGCAGACCCACGCCCCAGACAGTCTGGAACGCGCCTAAACGCTCAATCACATATGCCCGGGACTGCTGGACAACTGCGATGTTGGAAATGATCAGCCAGAACAACACCGCAACAACAGCCAAAATCAAAAAAACTTCCATACTATTACCTCCGTTGATTTATTTTGTATTTACGGGAACAGGGGCGGGAGTGACATACACCTTAACGCCCTCGATCCGGTCTACCGTTACTTGTGTACCTGCCTCTATTACTTCCCCGGAAGAGCTTCGGGCAGTCCATTCCATCGCCCCAAGCTTAACCTGACCTATAGCCTGCACATTGTCGATCCGGGCGGTAACAATGCCCCGCGAGCCGATCACCGCATCTGTATTTGTTTTGGCGATCTTAGGTTTTACATATTTACAGAAAATCGGTCGCAGCAGCGACAGCAGAATGCCGGACACAGCTACAAACAAAACCGCTTGAAGCCAAAACTCTGCTCCCAACAGGCTTGCGATCATGGCAGCCAGTGCGCCTGTGGCAAACCACAGGGATACCATCACCACGGTAGATGCCTCTGTAATGAGGAAAACGATCATCAGCAAAAACCAAAGGATTGCAGATATGTTCATAAAATCCCTCCTTCTTTTTCTCTTATTTATAGAATAACAAATCTACTCAAAAAGTCAATTGGAAAAATAATTGTTTACACAATATTTTCATATAAAAAACTAATAAAATTCCATAAAACTATGTATTTTCCTAATTATTTAATGAAAAACACCGTCTTTTGACCTGTTCTTGTGTCAAAAACATTTGTTTTTTCAATCGGGAGAATCCCAAAAATAATCATATGACTGCGTTAATATTATTGCCATTCCACGGGAAAAAAGGTTGCACCTTTGAAAAGTATGATGTATAATCAGTTTGTAAAATTTTGGGCGAAACGCCCGCTGTTTGGAGGAAAAATCATGTTTAACGCTATGATTGAAACGCTGAAAGCCAATCCCCGGAAGATCGTGTTCACCGAAGGTCACGATGCCCGTATTCTGGAAGCAACTGCCCGTCTTGTAGAGGGCGGCTTCCTGACCCCCATCCTCATCGGTAATGTGGATGAAGTCAAAGCAAACGCTGCCAAGGGTGGCTTCAACATTGAAGGTGTGGAGATCCTGGATCCCGCTACATACGAGGGCATGGACGCCATGGTAGAGAAGATGGTGGAGCTGCGCAAGGGCAAGATGAGCGCTGAGGACTGCCGCAAGGCGCTTTCCAAGGGCAATTACTTTGGCACTATGCTGGTAAAGATGGGCTACGCTGACTCCCTGCTGGGTGGCGCTACCTACTCCACCGCCGACACTGTCCGTCCCGCTCTGCAGCTGGTCAAGACAAAGAAGGGCGCTAATCTGGTGTCCTCCTGCTTCATCATGGTCCGTGGCGACGAGAAGATTGCTATGGGCGACTGCGCTATTAACCTGAGCTATGAGGACAGCGTTGACAAGGAAGGCAATGTGACTGTGTCAGCTGCCCGTAAGCTGGCTGAGGTTGCTATCGAAACCGCCAAGACCGCCAAGGTCTTCGGCATTGATCCCAAGGTGGCTATGCTCAGCTTCTCCACCAACGGCTCCGGCAAGGGCGGCACTGTCCAGCTGAGCCACGACGCAACTGCCGTTGCCAAGGAAATGGATCCTGAGCTTGCCATCGACGGCGAGATGCAGTTTGACGCAGCCGTTGCTCCTGAGGTGGGTCAGCTGAAGTTCCCCGGTTCTCCCGTTGCCGGCTACGCCAACACCTTTATCTTCCCCTGCATCGAGGCAGGCAACATCGGCTACAAGATCGCACAGCGACTGGGCGGCTACGAAGCCTACGGCCCCATTCTGCAGGGTCTGGCTGCTCCCATCAACGACCTGTCCCGCGGCTGCAACGCCGACGAGGTCTACAAGATGGCCATCATCACCGCCGCTCTGGTGTAATATTCGTCCTTTACAGGGGTCGCAAATGCGACCCCTGTATTTCTTATTTTTCGCCGGTTTTAGACCGGTATTTTTTTATTCTTTTTATTAAATGTATCTGTGAAAAAAACCTTGAGTTTTCCACAGAAATGTGATAGAATTTACGGTGAGAGAATAGTGCCCATTTCCCTTGATTTTCAACAGGTTTTGGGCCGCAAAAATGGGAAAGGAGACCCGGCTATGTACGCTTCTGCTTATGTATGGGCCAAGGTCATAAATTATCTGGAGGAACGGCTTAGCCCGGTGACGGTTTCAGCATGGTTTGACGATGCTGAAGTGGTAGAACTTAACGAGGAACAGCTGATCCTTTATTCTGCTTCTGACTTCCGGCGGGAAATCATTCGCCGCCGCTGCACCGACCATATTCAGGATGCCTTGAAGGAGATATTCAATTCCGATGCCAAGTTGGTTGTTTTCGGTGACGAGGAGCTGAATGCATATAACTCCAAGGGAAAGAAAACCACCTCTATGGATTTCAATCCTCAGTTTACCTTTGACAGCTTTGTGGTCGGTCCTTCCAACCGGTTTGCCCACGGCGCTGCGATAGCTGTAACCAATAATCCCGGCGAGGTTTATAATCCCCTGTTTATCTATGGCCCTCCCGGCGTGGGTAAGACTCACCTGCTCTACGCCATTGCCAATAACATCCGCAAGGCAAATCCGGATGCCAATATTGTCTATATCAAGGGCGACCAGTTTACCAATGAGCTGATCGCTGCGATCCAGGGCGGTAAGAACATTGAATTCAGAAGCAAATACCGAGAAGCGGATCTGTTTCTCATTGACGATATTCAGTTTATCGCCGGTAAAGAATCCACCCAGGAGGAATTTTTCCATACCTTTAACACTCTCTATGAAAACCACAAGCAGATCGTTATGACCTCCGACCGGAAGCCCAGCGATATGCTGACTTTGGAAGATCGTTTAAAGACCCGTTTTGAATGGGGTCTTCTGGCAAGCATCGAAGCCCCGGATTATGAGACCAGAATGGCGATCATTAAGACCAAGGCGATCTCTCTGGGTCTGGAGCTTGGAGACGATGTCTGCGACTATATCGCCAACAATGTGACCAATAACGTCCGGCAGATCGAAGGCACTGTGAAAAAGATCCGGGCCTATGTGGACCTAAACGGCATGGTGCTGGATCTTCCCAATGTATCCCGGGCTATCGACGATATGTTTAAGAGCGAAGGCAACGCTTTACCCACTCCTAGTTTGATCATCAGCCAGGTCTGCAAATTTTATTCCATTGACGAAAACGTTCTCCGGGGTACGCTGAAAAACAAGGTAACATCCGAAGCCCGGCAAATTGCCATTTATCTGATCCGGAAACTGACAAACCTCAGCCTGCCGGACATCGGCAAGGAGTTTGGCAAGGATCACTCCACGATCCTCTACGGCATCCGTAAGGTAGAGGTTGCCTTGAAAGGCGGAAATACCAGCCTGCAGAACAACATTCGGGATATTACCGCAAATATTAACTCCTGTCTCTGATTTTTCCACAATAGCTTGTGGAATGTTTAAGGATTTTCTGTTGATATATTTTTTCTTTTCCCGGAAAAATCCCCCCTGTTAAAAAAACTTTTCTTTTTCAATAGAGAATTGTGGAAAAAAATATGTTGCGTCTCTAGGCCAAAGACCACTTTTCCACAAAAAATTACTCTAATACTGTTATTACTACCTAAAATTATTTACAAATATATTTTTATATCTATTTTTCAGAAAAGAGGTTTTTGCTATGCGATTTACCTGTGAAAAAAATATGCTGGTAACCGGTCTGAATATCACCGGAAGAACCGTTGCTCAGAAAAGCGCACTCTCTGCTATTGAGGGTATTCTCTGTAAGGCCGGTGACGGCCTGAGCCTTACCGGCTATAATATGGAGACCGCCATTACTTATCAGATCGAAGCAGAAGTAACAGATGCAGGCGCATGTATTCTTCCTGCAAGACTTTTCGGTGATATTATCCGTCGTCTGCCGGAAGGCCCTGTTACCGTTGTTGTGGATGAGAATTATAAGGTTTCCATTCGCGCGGGATATGCCTCTTTCACCATTTCCGCAGAGGGAGCCGATGATTATCCTGAGCTTCCCGAAGTTGGCTCCGGCAGAAGTATCCGGATCCCCCAGACCGCTCTGAAAGAACTGATCTCCGGTACGATCTTCGCCGTTTCTGAAAATCAGGGAAGACCTATCCATACCGGTGTGAAGTTTGAAGTGGATAATGATACGGTTTCTGCCATTGCTGTGGACGGTTTCCGGCTTGCCCGCCGGACTTATCACAGCGAGGATGCTTTGGGAATGAGTATGTCTTTTGTTGTGCCTGCTCAGGGACTTAAGGAAGTAGAAAAAATCGTTACAGATACCGACGAAGAGGCTGCCTTTATGTTGGGCGCAAAGCATATTCTGTTCAGTATCGGCGAAGCGACCCTTATTTGCCGGTTGCTTGAGGGTGATTTTTTGGATTGGCGTCGGGTCGTTCCCACCAACTGCCCTATTAAGCTGGTGGCAAATGTGGGTGAACTTGCCTCTGCTATTGACCGTGTGGGTCTCATTGTTTCTGAAAAGTATAAAAGCCCTGTTCGCTGCATCTTCTCCAATCAGGTGCTGAATCTGCGGACCAATACCACCATCGGCGCTGCTGAGGATCAGTGCAGTATTGCCGGCGACGGCAAAGAGCTGGAGATCGGCTTTAACAACCGCTATCTTGCCGATGCCCTCCGGGCAATCCCCAGCGAGGAAGTGGTTCTGGAGCTGACCAACGGCTTAAGTCCCATCGTATTGACGCCTGTTGAGGAAAAGTACGATTATTCTTATATGGTACTGCCTGTGCGTATCAAGACCAACTAAAGAAGAATTATGAAAGTAACTGTTAATAAAAAGCGTCCTGAAGAAGTACCTGTTGTGATCGGTACGGAATTTATCAAGCTGGAAGCAGCTCTTAAATTTTCCGATGCTGTTCCCTCCGGCGGTCTGGCAAAGACAGTGATCCAGGAAGGGGAAGTCAAGGTAAACGGAGAAGTCTGCACCATGCGGGGTAAAAAGCTGTATCCCGGTGATCGGGTGGAATATATGGGCGTTACCTATTTAATTTGTATCCATGGAGCTTAATAAGATAAGGCTGCAGGATTTCCGGAATTATGAATCTTTGGAACTGGATTTTTCTCCCGGTGTCAATCTGATCGTGGGAGATAATGCTCAGGGAAAAACAAATCTTCTGGAATCCATTGTATATGCCGGAATGGGAAAAAGCTTCCGTACTCAGAAAAACAGCGAGCTTGTCCGATTTGGAGCAGATTTTACGGAGATCGTAGGAGATGTTCATTCCCAGGATCGGGAGCAGCAGATCCGCTGGATTTTGTTTTCCTCCCAAAGACCGCGGCAGTTATATCGCAACGGTGTAAAGAAGAAAACAGCCGGTGATATTGCTGGAATGCTCCAGACCGTGCTGTTCTGCCCTGAGGATCTGATGGTCCTCAAAGCCGGGGCGTCTTCCCGGCGAAGATTGGGAGACTCTGCGTTATGTCAACTGCGTCCTAATTATGAGGCAGCTTTAGCGGAATACGGAAGGATATTGGAACAAAAAAGCAGAATATTAAAAGACCGATATGAAAACCCGGCGCTTTTGCAGATATTGCCGGAGTACAATACCCGGCTTTGTCAGGTTGGCGCGTTGCTGATCTCCTATCGGGCAAGGTTTTATGATGGTCTTGGAAAAGCCGCTAAAGAATATCATAGCCTGTTTTCCGGCGGCGCTGAGGATTTTTTACTGGAATATCGGACGGTATCCACAGTTACAGACCCCTTTGCTCCGGTACAAACGCTTACGGAGCAGCTGCAGGAACATCTTATGAGCCATGAGCGGGCAGAGCTGGAAAGCGCTCAGTGCTTGACCGGACCGCACAAGGATGATTTTGATGTGACCCTTTCCGGCATATCCTTGAAGGCTTTTGGCTCTCAGGGACAGACCCGGACAGCGGCGATCAGCCTAAAGCTTGCCCAGCGGGAACTGATGAAAAGTCAAAGCGGCGAAATGCCGGTGTTATTATTAGATGATGTTCTGTCGGAGCTGGATCCCGGCCGGCAGGATTTTGTGCTGAATCAAATCGACAAAGGTCAGGTGTTTATCACCTGTTGTGAGCCAGGCAGATTTACCCGGCTCGGTAAGACCATAGAAATCAGAAAAGGCGAAGTTATTTAAGGAGGACAAACATGTCTGACGAAACCAAAGTAACAGAAGAATACGGCGGAGAGCAAATACAGGTTCTGGAAGGATTAGAGGCTGTCCGGAAGCGACCCGGTATGTATATCGGCTCTACTTCTACTTCCGGTCTGCACCATTTGGTCTATGAGATCGTGGATAACTCCATCGACGAGGCCCTTGCCGGTTACTGTGATCATATTACTGTGACCATCAATCCCGGCAACTCCATTACCGTTACGGATAATGGCCGCGGTATCCCTGTGGATATTCAGCCCCAGACCGGCAAGCCCGCTCTGGAAGTGGTGTTTACTGTGCTCCACGCCGGCGGTAAATTCGGCGGTGGCGGTTATAAAGTCTCCGGCGGTCTGCACGGTGTTGGCGCGTCTGTTGTGAACGCTCTGTCCGAATGGCTGAGAGTACGGGTTCACAAAAACGGCAACATCTATGAAATGAAGTTTGCCCGGGGTCACATTACCCAGGAGATGAAGATCGTGGGTACGACTGACCGTACCGGTACGGAAGTCACCTTCCAGCCGGATCCGGAGATGTTTGATGAGCTGGAGTATAGCTATGAGACTCTCCATAACCGTATGCGTGAGGAGGCTTTCCTCAACGCAGGCCTTTCCATTACCATTACCGATGACCGGGGCGACGAGCCGGAAACCGACACCATGTGTTATGAGGGCGGTATTCGGGAGTTTGCCACATGGACAAACCGTCACAAGACGGTGATCCATGAGGATGTTATCTATATGTCCGGCAATAAGGGAGATGCTTCCGCGGAGATCGCCGTTCAGTATAACGACGGCTATCAGGAGTCCCTGCAGTCCTTTGCCAACGATGTCCGTACCCCCGAGGGCGGTATGCATGAGACCGGCTTTAAGACCGCGCTGACCAGAGTTCTCAATAATTACGGTATTAAAAACGGCATTATCAAGGGCGACGATAAGGTCTCCGGTGAGGACTGCCGTGAAGGTATTACGGCTATTATCTCTGTTAAGCTGACCGATGCCCAGTTTGAAGGTCAGACCAAGGCAAAGCTTGGTAACGCCTATATCCGTACTTTGGTGGAACAGGTAGTGGGTGACCAGCTTGCTACCTATTTTGAAGAGCACCCTGCCACCGCCAAGATCATTCTTGAGAAGGCAATGATGGCAAACCGGGCAAGAGAAGCTGCCCGGAAGGCAAGAGAAAACGCCCGGCGCAAGGGCGGTCTGGAGTCCGGTGGTATGCCCGACAAGCTCCAGGACTGTAATGAAAAAGATCCCTCCCTCTGCGAACTTTACATCGTCGAGGGTGACTCCGCTGCAGGCTCTGCCATTCAGGGCAGAGATTCCCGCTTCCAGGCAATTCTGGCTATGTGGGGTAAAATGCTCAACGTGGAAAAGGCAAGAGCGGATAAAGTTTACGGAAACGATAAGCTGAATCCTCTGATCGTCGCCCTTGGCGGCGGTATCGGTGAGGACTTTGATATTGAAAAGCTTCGTTATCACAAGGTTATTATCATGTCCGATGCGGACGTGGACGGCGCTCACATCCGTACTCTGCTTTTGACCTTCTTCTTCCGCTATATGCGGCCTCTTATTGAGAACGGCTATGTTTACTCTGCCGTTCCTCCCCTTTACAAACTGAAGAGGGGCAAGACCGAGCGGGTGGCATATTCCGACGAGGAGCGGGATCTGGTTTCCGCGGAAATGCGTGGCGAAAGCAGCGCAAAGGTGGATATCTCCCGGTTTAAGGGTCTTGGTGAAATGGATCCCCACGAGCTGTGGGAGACCACCATGGATCCCGAGAAGCGTACCTTAAGGAGAATTACCCTGGAGGATGCCCGTCAGGCAGACGAAATTTTTACCGTTCTTATGGGCGAACAGGTTGAGCCCCGTAAGGAATGGATCGAAAAGAATGCCCGCTATGCGGTGAACATTGACATTTAAGGAGGTGGCGTACATTGGCAAAGCATAATCGCTCCTATAAGCCGGAAGATATTCTTTTCCCCAACCAGGCGATTACATCATCCAATCTGGTTGAAGAGATGGAAAAATCCTATATCGAGTACGCCATGAGCGTCATCGTTGGCCGTGCTCTTCCTGATGTCCGGGACGGTTTGAAGCCTGTTCACCGTCGTATTCTGTACACCATGTACGAGAGCGGTCTGTCCTCTGACAAGCCGTTTAAGAAGTCTGCTACCTGCGTCGGTGATGTGCTGGGTAAGTACCATCCCCATGGCGATGCCTCTGTTTACGATGCCATGGTCCGTCTTGCCCAGAACTTCTCCATGCGCTACATGCTGGTAGACGGTCACGGTAACTTCGGTTCTGTGGACGGCGACCCCGCCGCTGCTTACCGGTATACCGAGGCAAGACTTTCTAAGCTTTCCAACGAGATGCTCCGGGATATCGACAAGGATACTGTTAACTGGGATCCCAACTTTGACGAATCCCGGAAAGAACCCAGAGTGCTGCCCAGCCGGTTCCCCAACCTGCTGGTAAACGGCTCTTCCGGTATCGCTGTTGGTATGGCTACCAACATTCCGCCCCACAACCTCACCGAGGTCATCAACGCCTGCGTTTGCGTGTTGGATGATCCCGAGGCTTCTATGGCGGACCTTATGGAGCATGTAACAGGACCGGATTTCCCCACCGGCGGCATCATCATGGGCCGCAGCGGTATTCGGGCTGCCTACGCCACCGGCCGTGGCAAGGTAGTTGTCCGCGCCCGTACCGAGTTTGAGGAGTTTGGCGACAGCCGTACCCGAATCATTGTTACCGAGCTTCCCTATCAGGTGAACAAGCGTCAGCTCATCAAGAAGATCGCCGAACAGGTGAAGGATAAGCGGCTGGAAGGTATTTCCGATCTCCGGGACGAGACCGACCGTAACGGTATGCGGATGGTCATTGAACTGAAAAAGGATGCCAACCCTCAGGTTGTGCTGAACACTCTGTTTAAGCAGACCGAGTTGCAAAGTAGCTTTGGTATTATCATGCTGGCGCTGGTGGATGACCAAAAACAGCCCAGGATCCTTTCTCTGCGGCAGATCATCGACGAGTACCTGACCTTCCAGATGGAAGTGCTAACCCGCCGTACCCAGTATGATCTTAAGAAGGCAATGGAGCGCGCTCATCTGTTGGAGGGCCTGCTCATCGCCCAGGACAATATCGACGAAGTCATTAAGATCATTCGCTCCGCCTATGACGACGCCAAGGAGCGCCTGTGTGAGCGGTTCGGCTTGGACGATGTCCAGGCCCAGGCAATTCTGGAAATGCGTTTGAAAGCCCTCCAGGGTCTTGACCGGGAGAAGCTCCAGGCAGAGTTTGACGAGCTGCAGGAGCGTATCCAGTACTATAACGAGCTGCTTGCCGATCCTGAGAAGCTGAAGGGCGTCCTCCGGGAAGAGCTGATCGCCATCCGGGATAAGTTTGGCGATGAGCGGAAGACCGAAATTCAGGATATCGAGGACGAGATCGATATTGAGGATCTGATCGAAGAGGAGACCTGCGCCTTCACCATCTCTAATCAGGGCTATGTGAAGCGGATGCCTGTAGATATCTATCGCACCCAGAGCCGTGGCGGCAGAGGCGTCAATGCCCAGAATCTGAAGGAAGAGGACTTTGTCAAGAGTCTGAATGTAGCATCTACCCATGACCACATCCTGTTCTTTACCGATCTTGGCCGTGTCCACCACCGGAAGGGCTACCAGATCCCCGAGGCCGGCAGAACTGCCCGTGGCACAGCCATGGTCAATGTGCTGCCCCTGGAGCAGGGCGAAACCGTTACCGCTATGGTGGTCACCCGGGAGTTCCACGAGGACGAGTATCTGGTGATGGTCACTCGGAAGGGTACTGTAAAGCGGATCCCCTTCATCGCCCTTGCTACCCGGCGTAAGACCGGCATCCGGGCAATCACTCTGGATGAGGGAGATCATCTGATCAATGTGATGCGGACAAACGGTGATGATAATATCGTCCTTGCCACCGCCAACGGCATGGCGATCTGCTTCAACGAAACGGATGTACGGCCAATGGGCAGAGATGCAGCCGGTGTACGCGGAATTATGTTAACTGGTGATGACTATGTCATCGGCGCGGAAAAGGCGGAAGAAGGCAAGACCCTGCTCACCGTCACCGAGAACGGCTTCGGTAAGCGAACAGAGCTGATCGAGTATCTGCGTACCGGTCCTGAAGGCGAAAAAGTTGCCCAGAGCCGTGGCGGTAAGGGTCTGAAGAACTATAATATCACACCCAAGACCGGCAAGGTTGCCGGCTGCCGTGTGGTCAGCGACACCGACGATGTTATGCTTATCGAAAACGGTGGCGTGATCATCCGCGTTCCCGCATCCTCTATCAATGTCTACAAGCGGGATGTCCAGGGCGTGATCATCATGCGCATCGAGGACGGCAACAAGCTGGTGTCCATCGAGCGTGTGGAGGCCGAGGAAGAAGAGGAGACCCAGGCGTGAAGACGGTAACACTGTATACCGACGGCGCTTGCTCCGGCAACCCCGGTCCCGGTGGCTGGGGAGCGATCCTGGAGTATAACGGAATGCAGAAAGAGCTGTCCGGTGGTGAGGAGAATACCACCAACAACCGGATGGAGCTGACTGCCGTTATTAAGGGTCTGCAGGCGCTGAAAGAGCCTTGCACCGTGGAGCTTTACTCCGACAGTAAGTATGTTATCGATGCCCTGGAAAAGGGCTGGGCATGGGGTTGGAAGAAAAAAGGCTGGATCAAATCCGATAAAAAGCCGGCGCTGAATCCGGACCTCTGGGAGATCCTGCTTGCCCTGACCCAGCAGCATGAACTGCATTACCATTGGGTCAAGGGCCATGGGGATAATCCTATGAACAACCGCTGTGATCAGATGGCTGTGGAGCAGTGGAAGAAAATCAAGGGGGAGTAACATGTATTTGTCTATCGGCAACGACATGGCGGTGCGGGACAGCTCTGTGATCGGCATTTTTGATATGGACAACACCTCCACCTCTAAACGAACCAGAGAGTTTCTTGCTAAGGCCCAAAAAGACGGACTGATCGTTCCCTGTGACGATCTTCCCAAAGCCTTTGTGGTCACTGCGGAATACGGACTGACCCGGGTCTACGAGACTACCCTCTCATCAGCCACATTGGAAAAACGACTGAAATAAGCACTACCCCCGGACGAAAGTCCGGGGGTAAAAACATATTTACGGCTTCGCCATTGCCATTTGCTTCAGCACGCGCCAGAACATCTGTCCCCAAGTGAGCCGGTCAACCTTATTTTCCGCCACCATAGGGATCTGGGTCAGGATCTGCTGCCCGGCTTTTACCGTCATAGTACCGAGCCGCTGTCCTTTGCTCACCGGGGCGGTCACCTCCGGCTCCACAACAAGCTCTGTTGTCACGCTTCCTTTCTGGGATTTATCGATGAGCAGGGCGCTCTCCCCGTTAGGAATTGCCTTGACCCAGTCATCAACACCCAGTTTCACCGGAACAGAGGTGTCTTCTGTCAGCTCCGGGGTGACCAGCGCGAAATTGGAGAATCCGTAATCCAGCATGGATTTGCAGGCGGCAAACCGCTGCTGAGAGGTCTCGCAGCCCATGACCACTGCCACCAACTCCATTCCTTCCCGCTTGGCTGAGGCGGACAGGCAGTAGCCAGCTCCTGAGGTAAAGCCGGTTTTTAGTCCGGTAGCGCCGGAATAAAACCGGACCAACTTATTGGTATTGGAAAGTCCGAAAGTGCCGTTTCGCACAGTGTCCATCCAGATAGTGGTAAAATTTTTAATATCCGGGTGGTATTTCAGTAGCTCCCGGGACATTAAAGCAATATCATGAGCAGATGTCTTATGGTCCTTGGCCTCTTCGCTGTCGTCCAGCCCTGTGCAGTTGACAAAATGGGTGTCATTCATCCCCAATTCTTTCGCCCGGGCGTTCATTTTATCTACAAATGCCGCTTCACTGCCGGCAATATGCTCCGCCATGGCGCAGGCGCAGTCATTGGCAGAGGACACGGCGATGGATTTGACCATATCGGTGACAGACATGGTCTCGCCCACCTTCAGATAGATCTGGCTGCCACCTTTGGCGGCAGCCGCTTCCGATGCTGTGACAGTGTCGTTCCACCCAATCTTGCCGGAATCAATGGCTTCCATAATCAGGAGCATGGTCATGACTTTTGTGACGCTTGCCGGGGCAAGAGGCTCATGGGGGTTGGATTCATACAGCACCGTTCCCGTTTCCACGTCCATCAAAAGAGCGCTTTTTGCCGGAATATCCAGATCGACGGCAGCCGCTGATACGGATAAGCAGCCCAACAATATCCCAAATACCAAAAGAAGACAACCCAATCGCTTCATAACCATCCCTCCAACGCTTTGTGGTCTAGCCTATGAAGCCCGTCCGACGGTTATGCTAAAAGTCCGGAATAAAACCGGTATCTGCCGCGGTTTTTTTCTGGGTAAAGCCATCCAATCCGTTTAAGTACATCCAACTGAGGACGGCGTCGTATTCTTCGTCGGTAACCGTTCTGTCAAGAGGAGCAGCAAGTCCGGCCATGGGGGTGTACTGGCGCATAAGGCTGACCAACACCTCTCCCGGAGCAAAGGAGTCTGCGATCCAGTCTAATACCTTCAGGGAATTTTCCACATGACCCGGCAGGATCAAATGCCGGATGATTACGCCCCGGACTACTTTTTCCCCATCCCACTGGACAGGGCCAACTTGTTTTACCATTTCCCGGATAGCGGCAGAGGCGGTTTCAAAATAGTCTGTTGCCCCGGAAAGGAATGCGGCAAGCGCATTGTCTGCGTATTTCATATCCGGCAGATAAATATCGATCTTACCGGAAAGGATACGGATGGTTTCGACGCTCTCATAGCCGCCGCAGTTGTAGACTACGGGAACGGGAAGAGGTTTTTCCAAAGCCGGCAGAATGGTGGGCAAAAAATGGGTGGGGGTCACAAGGTCAATATTTTCCGCGCCCTGAGCGATCAAATTTTCCATGACTGCCCGCAATTGGATAGAATCCATGGATTTTCCCGCTGGCGATTTACTGATGCTCTGATTTTGGCAGTAGGTACAGCCAAGGGTGCAGCCGCCGAAGAAAATAGCGCCGCTTCCCCCATTCCCGGCAAGGACAGGCTCTTCCCATTTATGGAGCATAGCTTTTGCTACCAGAGCCGTATCCGGACAGCCGCAGAATCCTTTTTCCCCGGCAGTTCGGTCGACTCCGCATTGCCGGGGACATAAATTGCAGTTTACATAATTCATAGATATGCCTCAATGAGAAATGGCTGTGCCACGCCGGCACAGCCATTTTAATGTAAGGTATTAGCCGAAAACGCTGAGCAGGAAGCCTGCGGCGATGGCGGAGCCGATAACGCCGGCAA
Organism: Faecousia sp.; assembly: GCA_045595075.1. Classification (GTDB taxonomy): domain Bacteria; phylum Bacillota; class Clostridia; order Oscillospirales; family Oscillospiraceae; genus Faecousia. The sequence goes on along the minus strand of JAZNZT010000029.1, from coordinate 42,718 downwards.
CGTTGGGGCCCATAGCATGCATCAGCAGGAAGTTGGAAGGATTGGCCTTCTGACCTTCCTTGTTGGCGACACGGGCGGCCATGGGAACAGCAGAAACGCCGGCAGAGCCGATCAGAGGATTGACCTTACCCTTGGTCAGCCAGCACATGATCTGACCGCCTACCAGACCGCCGCAGGTGGACAGGATGAATGCGCAGACACCCAGAACCACGATCTTCAGGGTCTGACCGGTGAGGAAGGTAGAGCCAACCATGGTAGCGCCTACGGAAGTAGACAGCAGAATGGTGACGATGTTCATCAAGGCATTCTGCACAGTGTCGGAAAGACGGTCGGTAACACCGGTCTCTTTAAACAGGTTGCCCAGCATCAGGCAGCCAATCAGAGGAGCGGTATCCGGCAGCAGCAGAGCCACAAAGATGGTGACCACGATGGGGAAGATGATCTTCTCCGCCTTGGACACGGTACGGGTCTGCTCCATCTTGATCGTCCGCTGTTTGGGAGTGGTCAGCAGCTTCATAAAGGGAGGCTGGATCATAGGGATCAGCGCCATGTAAGAGTAAGCAGCCACAGCGATAGCGCCCAGCAGATGGGGAGCAAGCTGGCTGGTCAGGAAGATTGCGGTAGGACCGTCAGCGCCACCGATAATGCCGATGGAAGCAGCCTCAGAGCCGTTAAAGCCCAGGGCGATAGCGCCAAAGAATGCGGCAAAAACGCCCAGCTGAGCAGCCGCGCCCAGCAGCAGGCTCTTGGGATTGGACAGCAGAGGACCGAAGTCAGTCATAGCGCCAACGCCCATGAAGATCAAACAGGGATACAGACTTGCCTTAACGCCGATATAGAAGATATCCAGCAGGCCACCCTCCTTGAGGATCGTACCATAGGAATGGTAAGCTGCGTGGTTTGCGTCCATGAAGTTGGTCCACAGCTCTTGATGGTACAGACCTGCGCCGGGCAGGTTTGCCAGCAGGCAGCCAAAAGCGATGCCGCAAAGGAGCAAAGGTTCAAATTTCTTTACAATAGCCAGATAAAGCAGAACACAGGCAATGGCGATCATCACCAAATTCTGCCAGCCGCCGGCACTGAAACCGGAGAAGATCGCGGCAAAGCCGGAATCCTTCCACAGGTCCAGGAGAATTTCACCAATATTGATCATTGGTTGCCCTCCTTAGCCGATGACGACCAGAGCATCGCCGGTGTTGACGGAAGCGCCCTTGGAGGTGACGACCTGAGTAACGGTGCCGGACTTGGGAGCCATGATCTCGTTCTCCATCTTCATAGCCTCCAGAACAACCAGGACTTCGCCTTCCTTGACGGCCTGGCCGGCAGTAACGTTGACCTTCAGGATCGTACCGGGCATGGGAGCGGTAACAGCCTCACCGGCGCCGGTGACAGCGGGGGCAGCAGGGGCTGCTGCAGGTGCTGCGGCAGGCGCAGCGGCAACAGGGGCTGCTGCGGGAGCAGCGGGGGCAATGGCTTCATACTCATCCAGGAGCATTGCCTTGCCGGCGACCACCTCAACTTCATAAGTACGGCCGTTCAAAGTCACTTTATATTTCATATTATTTTACCTCCTTGATGGAAATGAAGCGCAGCTCGTTCAGGGGTTTTTGCAGCTTGTCGGCAACGATCGCCATAAGCATAGCGGCAGTTTTGGGCTCCACATCGTGAAGTTTCAGCTGTCCGGCAGCGCCGGGGGCGGTGGCCTTGGGAGCTTCGGGAGCAGGCTCAGCTGCAACAGGTGCAGGGATGGCTGCCTTCTTCTTGGCGTCCACAGACTTGAAGATGCCACCCATGATCATAACCACGATCATCAGAAGAATGATTCCGAAGAAAACCACAGCGTAACCCAGCAGAGCAACGATGCCGGCATCCAGGATACCAATATTATCCATGATGTGCCTCCTTATGCCTCAACGATGGTGTAGGTAGCCATGTTCTCTTCCTTAGCCTTCCGGTCCTCGAAGAACTTCTCGGCAAGGTTGGGGAATGCGATGTAGCTGAGCACATCCTCGTCGGAACGGGCAGTATCGCCCAGCTCCTGGCGGGTTTTCTCAACAATGGGCTCCAGGGTATCGGCGTAGCGGCCTTCCACAGGCTTTTCATCGCCCAGGATCATAGCCTTGACGTCCTCATTGATGGGAGCAGGAGTGATGCCGTACTCACCGCGGCAGTAAGCCTTGACTTCCTTGGAAACTTTCTTGTAACGCTCGCCCTGCAGGACGTTGGTAACGGCCTGGACGCCAACCATCTGAGAGGTGGGAGTGACCAGAGGAGGATAACCCAGATCAGCACGGACCTTGGGGGTCTCCAGCAGAGCCTCGTCAAACTTATCCAGAGCGTTCATCTGCTTCAGCTGGCTGAGCAGGTTAGAGAGCATGCCGCCGGGGATCTGATAGGTCAGGCACTGGGTGTCGGTTGCCATGGACTTGGGCATCAGAGTGCCGTCAGCCAGGAACTCGTCACGAATACCCTTGAAGTAGTCCGCCATCGCCTTGGTGCAGGTATCGTCCAGATCCACCTCATAACCCAGCTGGCGCAGAGCGTAAGCCATGGTCTCGGTAGCGGGCTGGGAAGTACCGCCGGAGAAGGGGGAGATAGCAGTATCGATGATGTCCACGCCAGCCTCAACAGCCTTCAGGTAGGTCATGAATGCCAGACCGGTGGTGGAGTGGGTGTGCAGGTCGATGGGCAGATCCACAGCGTCCTTGATAGCGGAAACCATGTCGTAAGCTTCCTGGGGACCCATGATGCCTGCCATATCCTTAATACAGATGGTAGCAGCGCCCATCTCCTTCAGCTCCTTGACCATCTCCACGTACTTGGCGTGGGTGTGGACAGGAGAGGTGGTGTAAGAGATGGTGCCGGAAGCGATAGCGCCGGCTTTCACGGTAGCTTCCATAGCCACCTTCATATTGTTCACGTCGTTCAGAGCGTCGAAAATACGAATCACATCGATGCCGTTTTCAACAGCCTTTGCAACGAAGAGCTTAACAAAATCATCGGGATAGTGAGAGTAGCCCAGAACATTCTGACCACGCAGCAGCATCTGCAGCTTGGTGTTGGGCATTGCAGCGCGGATCTTCCGCAGACGCTCCCAGGGATCTTCGCTCAGATACCGCAGGCAGACGTCAAAGGTAGCACCGCCCCAGCATTCTGCAGCGTAGTAGCCGGCCTTGTCGATGGTTTCCAGCATGGGCTCGAACTTCTCGAAGGGCAGACGGGTGGCGATGAGGGACTGGTTTGCGTCGCGCAAAACAGTTTCCACAAACTGTACTTTTCTTGCCATTTATGTGACCTCCATAAATAAAAGTAATCCTTTAGCTCCCAACCCTGTGGGGAGGCAGCAAAAAAACATATATTTGGTGGTCTGCCGGGGAGAAACCCAACTCCCACCCAATACAGTTTAACACAACATATGGAAAAAGTAAACAGATTTATTGAATTTTCGGTCTTTTTTTGCCGGGTATTATCAATGCAAAAATTTTTCGCTTTTATTATTGATTTTCTTTTACCGATAGTGTATGATATAACTGCAAAATATGGGATACCGGGCGTTTGCTTGGTATTACTTTATAATGAAAGAGGTAAATATTATGGCAATCGATCTTACTAAGTACGGTATTACCGGCGCTACCGAGATCATTCACAACCCTTCTTACGAAGCGCTGTTTGAAGCAGAGATGGATCCCACTCTGGAAGGCTTTGAGAAGGGTCAGCTGACTGAGCTGGGTGCTGTCAATGTTATGACCGGCATCTACACCGGCCGTTCCCCCAAGGATAAGTTCATCGTTATGGACGAGACCTCCAAGGACACCGTGTGGTGGACCTCCAAGGAGTTCGCTAACGACAACAAGCCCGCTTCCATCGAGGCTTGGAATGCTTGCAAGAAGCTGGCTATGGATGAGCTGAGCAACAAGAAGCTGTATGTCATGGACCTGTTCTGCGGCACCAACAAGGACTCCCGTATGGCGATCCGCTTTGTTATGGAAGTGGCATGGCAGGCACACTTTGTTAAGAACATGTTCATCACCCCCTCCGAGGAAGAGTTGGCAAACTTCGAGCCCGATTTTGTTGTTTACAACGCTTCCAAGGCCAAGGTGGAGAACTACAAGGAGCTGGGTCTGAACTCCGAGACCGCGGTTCTCTTTAACCTGACCACCCGTGAGCAGGTCATCCTGAACACCTGGTACGGCGGCGAGATGAAGAAGGGCATGTTCTCCATGATGAACTACTACCTGCCCCTCAACGGCATGGCTTCCATGCACTGCTCCTCCAACACCGACATGAACGGTGAGAACACCGCTCTGTTCTTCGGTCTGTCCGGCACCGGCAAGACCACCCTGTCCACCGATCCCAAGCGCCTCTTGATCGGCGACGACGAGCACGGCTGGGACGACGAGGGCGTCTTCAACTTCGAGGGCGGCTGCTACGCCAAGGTTATCAACCTGGATGCCGAGTCTGAGCCCGATATCTACAACGCTATCAAGCGCAATGCTCTGCTGGAGAACGTTACTGTTGACGAAAACGGCAAGTGTGACTTCGCTGACGGCTCCGTTACCGAGAACACCCGTGTTTCCTACCCCATCAACCACATCGAGAAGATCGTTCGCCCTGTTTCCAAGGGTCCCGACGCTAAGAACGTGATCTTCCTGTCTGCCGACGCTTTCGGCGTTCTGCCCCCTGTTTCTATCCTGACTCCCGAGCAGACCAAGTACTACTTCCTGTCCGGCTTCACTTCCAAGCTGGCCGGCACCGAGCGTGGCATCACCGAGCCCACCCCCACCTTCTCCGCATGCTTCGGCGCTGCTTTCCTGGAGCTGCACCCCACCAAGTACGGCGAAGAGCTGGTTAAGAAGATGGAGAAGTCCGGCGCAAAGGCTTACCTGGTCAACACCGGCTGGAACGGCACCGGCAAGCGTATCTCCATTAAGGATACCCGCGGCATCATCGACGCTATTCTGGATGGCTCCATCCTGAAGGCTGAGACCAAGAAGATCCCCTACTTCGACTTCGAGGTCCCCACTGCTCTGCCCGGCGTAGACACCAACATCCTGGATCCCAGAAACACCTACGGCAACCCCGAGGAGTGGGAGACCAAGGCTAAGGATCTGTCCGCCCGCTTCATCAAGAACTTTGAGAAGTACACCGGCAACGACGAGGGCAAGGCTCTGGTCGCAGCAGGCCCCCAGCTGTAATTTTAGCTGTAATTCCATAAAACGATCCCCGGCAGATTGCTCTGCCGGGGGTTTCTTTTTGTTGAGGGAATGACAGAAAATCAGTTTACATAAACAAAAACAATATGGAGAAATCCCAACTTTTTTGACGAAGACTTTTCCACATTCTCCACAGTCTTTTCCACAGGAAAACGGGAAAATACCCTGCAAATCATAGGATTACAGGGGATCGTTTCCAAAATTCGAGAGAATTTGACAAAAACAAACAAGGGTCGATTGGTTTACAGAACACCAATCAAAACACCACCTGAGCAGAGAAGATCCGGTCCTGCTTTTCGGGGACATCTGTCCGCTGCCGGAGGGCATCGATATGTAGGATCTTCTCCTCAGAGAGCGCCCAGTTCAGGGTCAGCGTCTGTCCCTCCAAGGCCTCGGAAAGGTAGCAGACGGTAAACTCCCGGAGAGAATGCGTCTTATAAAAATCCGCAGAGAGAAGATCGTCGATCCAGTCTAAATACCGGGCGTTGTTCATGTGGCAGTTTTGGTCCAGATCAGAGGAAACAACCTCCCGGGAAATGGAATGTTCCCCGGCGGCGGGAGAAAGGCTGCGGGGCGGCTCGAGCTCGCCTCCCCGGAGAAAACCGGGAACCTCCACGCCGCTTTTTCCCGGAAGGATCATGCTTCGGGTCTGGGTGTCCATAAGCACCCAAAGGCTGATACAGCGAAACAGCTCCTTCCCCTTTTCGTCGTAGGCAACGGTAGAACGGGGGTAGGCGGACCGGGTGGTGGGCATGGGCCAGGTTTCTACGGTGATCGTCTCCCCGGCAGTAGGCAGACGGGTGATCTGCACCCGCTGACGGATCACTGCCCAGAACATATTCTTTTTGGCAAGGGTATGCCAGTCCAGCCCCAGCTCCATACAATGTCCACCGGCAGCCTCCTGAGCAAAGTGCAACAGTGCAGAGGGTTTGGCATTGCCGCGGCAGTCAGCCTGGTCATGGGATACAGAGTATTTTATTCTAAATACGGATTCCATATAAACCTCACTTTGTTTCTTCCACGGTGACGGAAAATAAATGTTGCTCACCGGAACGGAAAACCACAAGGGAAACATCATCTCCCACCCGGCAATTTTGCACCTGCGTGATCAAGGCGTCTGCAGTTGTGACGGAAACGCCGTTTAGCTGGATAAGCACATCTCCCGGCAATATGCCTTTGGCGGCGGCATCGCCGGAAACGGAAGCAATATAAAAACCGCCGGGCAATCGGTATACCATTTGGTCGAAAGAGGAGAGCATATATCCCGAAAGCCCCAAAATAGGCGCGCCGGCAGATTCGTCGGAAACAACAGGAGCAGAGGCAGCAGAATTGCCCTCGCCGTCAAAGCGCAGGGGAGCGGTACTTTGATCGTACAGCATATCCAGCTGACGGAACAGACGAATATTCATCATACCTAAAAATCCCACTACGCTGCCCAGGATAATAATGATCACCAAAAGAAAGGAGATCAGTCCCCGGCGGCTCTTGGGCGGACGGGTATTGCCGGTCTGATAGAAGTTTTCCTCCCAAGGCTTGGGACAGCTTTCATATTCAGTTGTCCAGTTGGGATCGTTCATAGAAATACCTCAGAAAAATACTTAGTTGACCAGCGGAAGGGTAAAGGTAAATACGGTTTTTCCGCCTGCGCTGGAAACGGAGATGTTTTCTCCGTGGGAGCAGATAATAGTTTTGACGATGTAAAGACCAAGTCCCCAGCCATCCCGATTCTGGGAACGGCTCTTGTCCAGTTTATGGAACCGGTCGAACACAAGAGAAAGTTCTTCCGGCGGAATAGTTTCGCCGTCATTGGATACGGACACATACACTTTGCCGCCGCCCTCCCGGATTTGTATACCCATGATTCCATCCGGGGGACAGAATTTTACCGCGTTATCCAGAAGGTTGTAGATCACCTGGGTAATGTAGTCCTCGTTGGCATGGGCAAATACCGGGTGATCCGGAATGTCCACATCCACCTGCAGGGCTTTGTCGGTGATCTTTTGCTCAAAGGTCAGCAAAATTCTGCCGGCGCATTCACAAATGTCAAATGGGATCTTCTTTTCTTCCGGGATGCCCCCCTGATCCTGCAGACGGGAGATATCCAGCATGCTACGCACCAACCGGCTCAGCCGTTTGGTCTCGTTGGAGACGATCTGCAGATAATGGGAATGCTTTTCTGCGGGGATCGTGCCGTCCAGCATGCCGTCTACGTAACCGCCGATGGTGGTCATGGGGGTTTTCAGCTCATGGGACACATTGGCAACAAATTCTTTTCGTTGGTACTCCCCCTTCTCCAGAGAGGAAGCCATATTGTTAAAGGCAAGGGCAAGCTCCCGGACCTCCTCGGAGGCGGTTTCCGAAACATGGACCCGGGAGGTAAGCTCTCCGTGGCCAAAGGCCCGGGCCGCCTGCGCCATATCCTTAAGGGGTCTGCTCTGCTTCCGGGCAAAAACCGTCATGCAGACAACAGAGGCAAGGACCACCAAAAAAGAAACCAGCAGATAAATGTCGGACATCTTTTTCAAAATGGAGAGGGTTTCTTGCAAAGGGGTGGAGACAAGGACGATCCCCACCGGCGCGCTGCCTGCGTTGCTGCGAATGGGAACAGCTACTGCGTACCGGGAATCTTCGTAAAGACCCTGGATGATCCCGGTGCTTTCCACAGCGTCCTGGGACATTACCTGCTTCAAAAAAGACGGACTGCTCAGCTGCAACCCCAGATGCTCACAGCCCAACGGGGCATCGGAGCAAAGCACAAGCTTTCCGTTAGCATCGCAGATCACCGCGTCAGCGCCGGAGATCCGGGTGGCAAGGGAGAGGTTGATGAGAAAATCCCGGTCAGACAGAGCGCCTTGGTCGTAATGGGCAGCGGCCAGCTGGGCAATGGTGGTCCCGTCTGTTTTCAGGCGCTCCATAGCCTGTTTCTGCAAATAATCCCGCACAAGAAGCTGAAAGGAAGTGCCAACCAGCAGTAATGAAAGCAGCAGGATCAGAGCTGCCGGGAAAAAGACCCGGCTAAAGGTGGTTTTCATCTTTACTGCACCTCGAATTTATAACCCACGCCCCAGACAGTCTTCAGACACCATTGCTGGGAGATACCCTCCAGCTTTTCCCGGAGACGCTTTACATGAACGTCCACTGTCCGGGAGTCGCCGAAGTAGTCAAAACCCCAGACCTCGTCCAACAGCTGGTTGCGGGTATAGAGCCGGTTGGGAGAGGAGGCAAGATAGAAAAGAAGCTCCATCTCCTTGGGCGGTGTGTCTATTTTCTTTCCGTCAACCGTCAACTCGAAGGCGTCCATATCAATGATCAGTTTGTCAAAGACCAGGCGGCGGGCTTTGTTTTCCGGGGAAGCGCCGGCGCTGCGGCGGAGCACGGCCTCCATCCGGGCAAGGACTTCCCGCATCTCAAAGGGCTTGGTGATATAGTCGTCTGCGCCGGTTTTTAATCCGGTGACCTTATCGGAGACCTCACCCTTGGCGGTGAGCATGATCACCGGGGTCTGGCTTTCGGCGCGAATGGCTCTGCAGACTTCCCAGCCGTCCATCACCGGCATCATAAGATCCAAAAGCACCAGATCCGGACGGATGGCCCGGAACTTGGCAAGACCCTGTCCGCCGTCACCGGCAACGGTCACGGCATAGCCTTCCTTTTCCAGATATAACTGCAAAAGCTCCGCGATATTTTTGTCGTCTTCCACGATGAGAACGGATGTTGCCATACAAATGCCTCCTATACGCTTTTTTCTTATTATACTCCAAAAAGCAAGTTTGGGGTGAACAATTTGTAAAGAGTTGGCAGCAGTCAGAAGGGGGCGTCAAGGCATAAATTTCCCCTTGAATTGTATTTCATGTAGCTGACGGCGCATTTCGTGCAGAATCCCTTGATTTGGCAAAAGTTGTTTTATATAGTTTATAATGTAAAACAAAAGCTACCAGGAAAGGAGGCTGGAACATTATGCGGATCGCCGTTTGCTCCCATGACAGGGAGGAGCGACATTTGATCTCCAGGCTGACGGATGAGATTTTGCTTTTACAGGGAAAGATCCCAAAAATATCGCTGTTTCCCATCGTTCACGAGCTGCTGGAAACGACGGTAGGGCAAACAGAACAGTTCGATCTGGTTTTTCTCTCCGGCCACCGGGATGAAAACCTGCTGAGTCGACTATGTAGGCATGCCCCGGTGATCCTGATCGGAGATCAGACGCTGATGCCTACCGCCTTTGATGTGGGGGCGGCATATTTTATAGAGTCCCCTGTGGACAACACCAAGCTTACAAGAGCTGTGGAACATTTTACAAGACGACAAAAAAAGAGAGATCCATACCTCCCGGGATCGGGATGGGATGAGAACCTTGAAACTATGCAATGAGGAGGGTCTATTCATGCAAACAAGATATACGAGATTTAAAAGGATCCTGGCGGCAGTGCTGGCACTGGTAATGGTGCTGGGCCTGACCTCCGGAATTGCCCCCGCGGTTACGGCAATCGGCAACGCCGCCAGTCGTGGAGTGGTAGATAACAGTAAGAAGTCCGATCCCAGTACGATGCAGAACTGGGAAGCTCTCTTCGGAACGGGAAAGATGGACACGGAGTATGCCGGCGGCATCTGGACAGATAAGTCCGTGTTTACCGACGCTACCCCGGCGCTGCCCGGCATCACTCTGAGCGACAGCGACAATTTCCTGATCGCACTGTCCGCCATTGCCGGAAACTCGGTGATCACCGGTCAGACCACCTCTCCTACGGATACCATGCTGGTGCTGGACCTGTCCGGCTCTATGGTGGATGATACCTATGAGGTGGGCACGGTCCGCAGAGGCAACAATAACTACGATACGGTAGACGGCATCGATACAGCTATTATTGAGGCGCTGGTAGATTCTACCAATGATGTCATTGGTGCGCTGATGCAGCAAAACCCCAACAACCGGGTGGGCGTGGTGCTGTATTCCGGCAACACAAGCCAGTACGAAGCCGCCACCGCAGCAACTGCTACCTTGGTTCTGCCGCTGGACAGATATACCGGCGTGAACGGCGAATATCTGTCTCTGAATGCCCCCACCACCACATCCACCCTTTACCGGTGGGTGCAGTCCGGCTGGTACGGCGGCAGCTGGCAGGAAAACGGAACGGCTACCTATGTTCCTGAGGGAACGGACATTACCGTCTCTGTTAAGAGCGGACTGAAGACGGAGACGGGCGGCAATGTTTCCAATGCTTCCAAGCAGGTTGTTGGCGGTACTTATATCCAGAACGGTCTTTACAAGGCAATGAATGAATTCCTGGATGTACAGGATACCATCGTTCCCGATGGAAAGCCCCAGGCAGGCGCGGACCGCACCCCGGTGCTGGTACTGATGTCTGACGGCGCGCCCACCATTGCCACCACAAGCTACATGGGAATCGGCAACTCCAATACAGGTGATGGCACCAGTGAAAATAACAGCATCACCTTTTTGACACAGCTTACCGCGGCATATGCCAAGGCGCAAATAACCGATCACTACGATAAGGATGCGGTGTTCCTGACCCTGGGTCTGGGAACCTCTAACAGCACCGCGGCTACGGATACCTTGTATCCTGCCGGCACCAACGAAACGGTTCGCGGTTACTGGACCCGGTATCTGGCTGCCAATAACGGCGCAACGGTGGATGTGATCAACGGCCAGGGCACTTTGGATGTGACCCGCAGCAGCCTGGTCACCGCAATGAACTATGTTGACAAGTATTACTACGCATCCGATGCAGGCGATCTGATCGACTCTTTCTCTCAGATCCTCACGGAGATCCAGCTCCGGGCAGAGACCTACACCACTCTGGTGACAGAGATTGGCGCAGACCTCTCCGGCTATGTAAGCTTCGAGGATGAGCTGGGCGAGATGATGGAAGTTGCGGACATGAAGGGCATCCTCATCGGCAACACCCGCTACACCGGCAGAGAGATCGCCTATGCAATGAATGACGGAACTCTGGGTACGGTAAACGGCCCTACTGAACTGGGCGACGAACTGGTCAGAACCGTCAAAGAGCGGATCGGCAACACCGTCAAGCTTACCACCACCCAGGCGCAGCAGCTGGTTGACCATGCCTACAATGCAGATCAGCTCCGCTATTACTCCGACACCAACTGGAGCAACTACATTGGCTGGTACGCCGACGCAGACGGCAACTATGTTGGCTTCTGGGATGCCAATGAATATGGCTATGAGAATGCTCCCGCAGATGCTGTTTATGCAAATAAGTCCTACGGCTATCTGGGCGATCATCAGGACAGCAATATGATGCACGTGGTGGTTATGGTTAGGACCAGACTTTCCGACGGCCACCAGACCGTGAACTTCCATATCCCCGCGTCTCTGATCCCCACTGTGACTTACCGGGTCACCCTGAACGCGGAAGATCAGACAAAGGTGGACAGCTTTGTCCGTGAGGACGCAAAGCCTATGCACCTGGTCTTTGAGGTGGGCCTGCGCTCCGACATCAACGCAGTCAATCTGGCGCAGAAGGCAGCTGAGCACGAGGCTGCCGGCGGCCATATTCACGAAGAAAACGGCGTATATAGCTTCTACACCAACGCCTGGGGTTCAGATAACGATAAGGACCAGGACGGTCACCCCGACTACGACGAGGCGCTGATCGCCAAGGTTGCCACCGCACATTACAATCCTGCAAGGGACAACTCCCGGTACTACTTCACCGAGGATCATCTGGTGCTGGATGGGGCAGGTAATCCGGTTACCGGCAGCAAGCCCACAGGAACCGGCTATCAGCACAAGCGGGCCATCTATAACCAGACCACCCGCACGGATATCGTCATGCCCCTGTCTGCCGCTACTTTGGAAAAGGCGCAGCAGAACGGTCAGGGTCAGTGGTACATCCCTGCCGGAGAGATCTATCAGGAGCTGACCCGCTTCAGACAGGATAAGACCAACAATAACCAGGATACACACACCCTGGAGTATTCCGGCTATCCCGCAGTTTACACCCACGGAGCGGTTCAAGAGGTCTACAACTTCCTGGGCAACAACGGTATTATCAAACTGACGCCTGCCACCGGTTTCACCCTGAAAAAGCTGGTGGATGGCCAGATCCCCAATGTTTCTGCATATACATTTAATATTGCGCTGTCAGGCATTCCCGCAGGGCAGACCGCAGATCCGGTGGTTACTGACGCTAACGGCGACGCCCTGGCAAATGTCACCTCCACCGCCTATGAAAACGGCGCTTTCCAGGTGACGCTTCCTGCGGATGTTACCGCTTACATTACCGGCATCCCCGTAGGCACGCAGGTGTCTGTGACGGAAGTGATCGATGCTGCCGGCGACTACAAGATCAGCAGCATCAAGGTCAACGGCGCGGATCAGGCGCTGACCGCTCCTGCAACCTTCACAGTTCCTGCTGCTGCAGACCCAGTGCGGATGATCCCTGTGGTCTTTACCAACACATCCAACAAATACGGCGATCTTACCATCGTTAAGGACGTACATCACGAACTGGCGCAGATCCCCGCAGAGCTGGCAGGCAAGATCTTTACCTTCTCTGTGGATGTGGGCACGGAGCTGAAGGGCAACACATACGTAACAGACAATGTCAGACAGCCTAATGTGACGGTTGCTCCCGACGGTACCATCACTGTGACCCTCCACGACAATGAGGAGATCACCATTCAGGATCTGCCGGAAGGCACCCAGTACACCGTTACCGAGGTCAGCACACCGGCAGGCTTCACAAACACCTCCGGTCAGTACAGCGGCACTATTGATGCCGACGGTACAGACGAGGCGCACTTTATCAACGAATACAGCCACGGCGATATCCAGATCGACTTTGGCGTATCCGGCAACAAGATCTTGAACGGAACCAGCTTCGGCGCAGAAGACTTCACCTTCCGGATCCTGAAGCTGGACCCGGCGGACGATACCTTCAAGCCCATTACCGGCGCAGAGGCTGTGGTCTCCTTCCCCCAGTGGGCACAGGGTGACGCAGCTACCGCCACCAAGGGTTATCAGATCAACCTCAGCGACACCCTGGAGGAGATCGGTACCTACTACTACCGGGTGGTCGAAGTGCAGGGCAGCACCCCGGGCATGACCTATGACAGCACCATCGGCAGATTCCGTGTCACCGTCAGAGATGAAGGTATGAACGGACAGCTCTCTGCGGTCGTGGAACAGTGGAACGGCAGCGGCTGGCAGGCAGTTACCGAAAATGCAGGCAGCTACGCTGTGACCCAGAACTTCACCAACACCTATCAGGTGAACAGCACCTACGCCGATATCGTCGCCCACAAGAATCTTGCAAATGAGACCGGCGTCAGCATCCCCCTGGAGACCTTCTCCTTCCGGCTGCAGTCTGCAGACAGCAACACCGCCGTCGATGAGACAAAGTTCGCCACAGCCAACGGCTATGCTACTTTCCGGGTGGTCTTCGATCACGCAGGTACTTACACCTTCAAGCTGACAGAGACCGACGGCGGTAAGGCACGCATGTCCTATGACCTTACCCCCCGGGATGTCACCGTGGTGGTGGAAAACAACAACGGCGCGCTGGAAGTGACCTCTGTGGATATCACCGGCGGCACGGCAGGTGAATTCTACAACACCTATGATCTGGGCAATACCGCTGTTACCCTGTCCGGAACCAAGGTGCTTAAGGGCATGAACGCGGGCACATTCCGGTTTGCTCTGTATGAGACCGGCTCTGATTTCCAGATCACCGGCGCAGCCAAGCAGATCCGTCCTGTATCTGTGACCGACGGCGAAGAAGATTTCTCCTTTAGCCCGATCACCTATACCCGGGTGGGCACCTACTATTACAGCATTAAGGAAATCGCGGAAACCACGCCTGGCGTGGTGTACGATCACACCCACTACCATGTGACTGTGACCGTTACCGCGGATGAGACCGCCGGAAAGCTGATCGCCGGCACGCCTGTGATCACCAAGATCGGCGTCAACGACGACCAGACCGGCAATGTGGTGTTCGTCAACCGGTATACAGTCTCCGGTCAGCAGGCGGTGACCGTTGGTGGCAGCAAGGAGCTGACCGGTAGAGAAATGATCGCAGGCGAATTTAAGTTCGGCCTGTATGATGCGACCGGTAAGCATCTGACAACAGCGCAGAACCTGCCCAACGGCACATTCGTATTCGAAACCGATGAGCTGACCTATACGCCGGCAGATCTGGGTGAGAACAACGCGCCCAAGACCTACACCTATACGGTGAAGGAGATCCTTCCCGACGGCGCAGTGATGGACAGCGTTACCGGAAGATATGTCTACAACGGTGTCTACTACGATCCTGTTGTATACACCGTCACGGTGGAAGTGAGCCATAGTGCAGGGCAGTTGGTGGTCACACCTTCTTCCAATGCAACAGCGCTTGCATTTGAAAACTGGTACAAGGCTGACGATGCGCAGGTGCAGATCCACGGCAAGAAGAACTGGGAGGGCGACTGGAACGCAGTTACCAACAAGACCTTCTCCTTCCTGCTGTACGAAGCAGATGCTGCCTGGAATGTGACAAACAGCACGCCTCAGATCGTCACCAATGACGCAAACGGGGAATTCAGCTTTAGCAAGACGTACCGGGATGGACAGGAAAACACCTACTACTACATTCTCCGCGAAGACACCTCCGCTGCCGCCGGCGGCGTGGGCTATGACGCAGGCATCTACCGGATCACCGTCAATGTGACTGACCCCGGCATGGGCAAACTGGAAGCCAGCGTTTCCATGTATCGACCCGGCGTGGGCAACATCCCTGTGGATCAGACCAAGGGCGGTCCTGTGGCACAGTTCAGCAACCGCTACTCTGTGGCGCAGACCCAGCTGACGCCTGTGGGAACCAAGACGCTCACAGGACGGGATATGGAAGCAGGAGAGTTTAACTTCCTGATTCTGGATGAAAACGGAAATGTGGCAAGCCATGGTACAAATGCCGCGGCAGAGGACGGTGTGGCAGCGGCCATCATCTTCGAGAACATCATCTTTACCCAGAAGGGTCAGTACACCTTCACAATTGTGGAAGTTGCGGGAGACAAGGGCGGCGTCAGCTACACCGACAAAGCCTTCCGGCTGGATGTGTCCGTTGTGGATAACGGCGACGGCACACTCACCGCAACACCCTCCTACACAGAGGCGGTTGCATTTGAGAACACCTACACTACCACCTATGTGGACCTGGAGCCGGAGGGCGCAAAGACCCTGATCGGACGGGACATGGAGGCCGGAGAATTTGAATTCCATATCTTGGATGCAGCCGGCAAGGTAGTCAGCAAGGGCTTCAATGCCGCAGCTGAGAACGGCAAGGCAGCCAAGATCACCTTCGAGACCATCCGTTACCTGTCCGCAGGTGAGTATACCTATACTGTGGTAGAAGTGAAGGGCAACAAGAGCGGTGTCAGCTATACCGATACCACCTATACCCTGACGGTTACTGTCACGGATAATCTGGACGGCACACTTTCCGCAGCTTATAGGGCAAACGGTCAGATCGCCTTCACCAACACCTACACAATAAGCGGCGAGGACAGCTTGACCTTTGGCGGCAACAAGACCCTCACCGGTGACCGCACCGCGGTTAAGGCAGAAGAATTTGCGTTCGGTCTGTATGATGCCGAGGGCAAGCTGGTAGAAAAGGTTACCAACGGCGCAGACGGCAAGTTCACCTTCGCCTCCCTGACCTTCGGTAAGGACGATATAGGAACGGCTACCTACGTTGTTAAGGAAATTGCCGGAGAGGCAAAGGGTATCACCTACGATACCACTGTTTACACAGTGGTAGTCACCGTTGCAGACAACGGCGCAGGCGGTGTCGAGGCTACCTACACAGTAAACGGCAAAGCTGCGGAAGCATATAGCTTCGACTTTGTCAATACCTACAAGATCACTGACAGCGCCGATCTGGAGCTGACAGGGGTTAAGTCCCTTACCGGAAGACCTATCCGCGACGGCGAATTCTCCTTCGGTCTGTACGACGCCGAGGGCAAGCTGGTGGACCAGGCTGAAAATGTGGGCGGCAAGTTTGCCCTGCTGGTCTCCGGACTGAACAAGGCGCACATCGGCAGGGAGCTGACCTACACCGTGAAAGAGATCCCCGGAAGCGTACCCGGCGTTACCTATGACAACACTGTGTATACAGTAAGGGTCACAGTTGCCGATAACGGCGCAGGCGGCGTTAAGGTCAGCTATGCGGTGGACGGCGGAAAAGAAATTGCCTTCGCTAACACCTACCAGGCAGAGGCGACTACTGTTACTGTGGGCGTAGAAAAGACCGTTAAGAGCGAATCCGGTCAGCCCATCGGACCTGACGGCTTCTCCTTCCAGCTGAAGGACGCAACCGGCAAGCTCCTGGAAACTGTCCAGTCCGGCAAGGACGGAAAGGCGATCTTCAAAGCGCTGGAGTACAAGACAGAGGGAAGCCACACCTACACAGTCAGCGAGGTCAAGGGCAATGCCGACGGCGTGATCTATGACCAGACAGTCCACACCATCACCGTAGATGTCAAGGACAACGGTGTCGGCAAGCTGGAGGCTGAGATCCGGGTAGACGGCGTTAAGACAACGGCAGCGGTTGCGGAATTCGTCAACATCTATGAGGAAGCCGAAACCCCCGACACAGGAGATGGATTCAACATGGTCCTGTGCTGGGCAGTGCTGTCGCTCAGCGGTATGGCTCTGGTTGCCATCATCGCAGGCAAGAAGTATCTGGTAAAGTAATTTGATCCAAAACAAAGGGGGCTGCAAATGCAGCCCCCTTAAAATAGGGGTTGACCTTGGAAGATTTTTCGGTTATAATACCCTAGCATGACCATGTATATGGTCAGATACTATGTTTTGCTGCGGCCATTTGGCTGTCGAGCATATGTGATTTGACAGGAGGTGTACACAAATGAAGCGTACCTATCAACCCAGCCGCCGCCACAGATCCAAGGTTCACGGTTTCCGGAAGAGAATGGCTACTTCCAACGGCCGCAAGGTGCTTGCCCGCCGTCGTGCCAAGGGCCGCAAGGTCTTGTCTGCCTGAGTGCAGTCGTGCGTGGGCAACCACAGCGAAATAGTCGCTCATAGCGAAATGGGAGTCCATGCGGGGCGAATGATGATTCGCCCCGCACCCTTTTTTGTTGGGCAATCTCCTAAAATTGATCGTCGTTCTTCAGCAGATCTTTTTCCGCAGATCTGTGTCGCGTCAGCCTTGAAATACACAAAGTATGTCTACGGCCGCCGCGTCTTGTTCTGCGAAAAAATCTCTTGCTGAATACCTGACGCTTCATTTTCGTCGGTTGCCCTGAGGTGAACTCGGATTCCTGCAGAAGGGATCAGGCAGCGAGAATTATTGTTTCGGATCAAGCAAAACACCGCAAGAATACTTTTCGTATTTTAAGGTGTTTTATGTGCAGAGACGGAACAAAAGGACCGCTGGCAGTCTGAAGCAGACGGATCCTTTTTCTGCTTAGGGGAGAATAGTATGAAATTTTCCAGCGCGTTGAAACTGAATCATATTTTCCGGCGGCTTTACAGCACCTCCGGTCACGCCAATTCCTATCTGGTCCTCTATGCCCGGAAAAATCGCGCAGAGGGCAATCGGGTGGGTGTGACGGTGAGTAAAAAGCTGGGCTGCGCTGTGGTGCGCAACCGGGTCCGCCGTCGCCTGCGGGAGATCTACCGGCTCAATGAAGACCGGTTCGCTTCCGGATGGGACATTGTTGTGGTGGCAAGAAGCCGCTGTATCCATGCCGATTTTGGCAAGCTGACCCAGGCTTATCTGTCTCTGGCGGAAAAAGCCGGCATCTTAATGCCGGGCGAGATCGGTGCAGAACAATGAAAAAAGTGCTCCTTTTTCTGATTCGTTTCTATCGGCGACACATCTCTCCCAACACCCCTCCCAGTTGTCGGTTTCGCCCGACTTGCTCACAGTACGCATATGAAGCCATTACAAAATATGGGGTCTGGAAAGGCAGCTGGCTGTCGATCAAGCGGCTGCTTCGCTGCAATCCCTTTTACAAAGGGGATCACTATGACCCTGTACCCTAAGGAGGAACATCCATGTTACTCGCGTTTAAACTTTCAGACATTGTTACGGTGCCTTTCGGCTGGCTGCTTGGTCAGCTGTATCAGCTGACAAACAGCTACGGCTGGGCGTTGATCCTTTTTGCTATCCTGGTCAAGCTGATCCTGACGCCGATCACCGCCAAGGGCAAGAAGAGCTCCATGAAGATGTCCCGCTTGACTCCCCGTCTGCAGGAGATCCAGAAAAAATACGCCAATGATCAGCAAAAGCAGAGCGAGGCCATTCAGGCGCTGTACAAGGAAGAGGGCGTCAGCCTGGGCGGCGGATGCCTTTGGAGCTTTGTGCCCCTGCTGATCCTGATCCCTCTGTACACCGTTGTACGGGAGCCTCTGGTCTACATGCTGGGGCAGACCGCAGAGGTGGCGGAGAAGATCGTTGCCGTACTGCGGGAGACAAACGCATCTTTGTTTACAGACAACAAGTTCTATGACCAGATCATTGCCGCTTCTCAGATCGCTAACTACAAGGATGCTGTACAGGCGGCGATCCCGGAGATCAGTGAAGCTGCCCTTGCCGGTGTGAATTTCAACTTCCTGGGCATCAATCTGGGCTACCAGCCCCAATTCAATATCTTCGGTTGGGGTGTTTATGACTGGGCGCACATCGGTCTGTTCCTGATCCCCCTGCTGTCTGCCGGCAGCCAGGTGCTGTCCATGTTCATCTCCATGAAGATGAACAACACGCTGGTCACCGACGAAAAGGGCTTGCAGGACAAGGAAACAGCCAAAAACTCCCAGGCAAATCAGACCAGCAAGACCATGATGTGGACCATGCCTCTTATGTCTCTGTGGATCGGCTTCACCGTTCCCGCGGCGTTGAGCCTTTACTGGTTTATTCAGGGCGTCGTCTCCATCTTTACAGACGTTTATCTGACCCAGAAGTATCGGAAGATCTATGATGCCGAGGATGCGGAGCGGCTGAAAAAGGCAATGGAGGCAGAGGCTCTGGAGGCAGAAAAAGAACGCATCCGCGCTGAACGCCGGGCAGCAAATCCCGACGGTATCACTGAAAATACCAGCAAGAAAAAGCTGCAGCAGAAGCAGCAGAAGGAAGCTGAGGCTGCCAAGGCAGCAGCGGCAAAAGAATATGCGGCAAAAAAAGGAATTGCCGCAGAAGAGGAAGTAGAGAAGGCTGTGCTGTCGGGCATTCCCGAGCGTCCCTACTGCAAGGGTCGCGCTTATGATCCTAACCGATACGGCAGCCAAACCACGGAGGAATAAGCAATGGAAAAAAGCATTGTTACTACCGGCAAGACCATTGATCTTGCCATTGACGCAGCGCTGACCCAGCTGGGCCTGGATCGGGACAGTGTTTCTGTTCAGGTCCTGGCGCAGGCAAAGTCCGGATTTCTGGGCATCGGCGCTACACCTGCCAAGGTGCAGGTGACTTATGAAGCGCCCGACCCAAAGCCGGAAGCGCCCAAGAGCGCGTTTGGCTCTGCATCCCGGTCCAAGCCTAAGGCAGCTCCGGTGAAAAAGCAGGAAGCCCCCAAGACAGAAGCGCCCAAAGCAGCACCTGCCCCTAAGGCTGAAGCTCCCAAAGCACCCAAGCAAGAAAAGCCTAAGGCAGAGCCCAAGGAGCCTAAGGTCTACGCCCCTGCTGCACCCGGTAGCGTGGAGGAAAAGATCGAGGTCTTTGTGAAGGGCCTTTTGGAGCACATGGGCTCCCAGGCAGTGCCTCACGCGGAAAAGGCAGACGACAACACCTACAATGTGGAGCTGGTGGGCGAGGATCTGGGTTATCTGATCGGTCGCCGGGGCGATACTCTGGATGCCATCCAGCACCTGTGCAACTACTCCGTAAACCGGGGTGTTGAGGGCCACATCCGGATCAACGTGGATGCAGAGGACTACCGTCAGAAGCGGGAGGAATCTCTCTGCCGATACGCCCAGAAGAAGGCGCAGCAGGTTTTGAAGGCGCACCGCCGGACGACCCTGGAGCCTATGAACGCCTATGAGCGTCATCTGATCCATGCAACATTGCAGGATACAGACCGGATCACCACCTATTCCGTTGGCACAGAGCCCAACCGCCGTGTGGTCATCGAATATGTGAGATAAAACAAAAAACTGCGTGCCCATCGGCACGCAGTTTTTGTATGCTTATTTTCAGAACAGCAGGCTCTTGACGGCGAAGTAGCCGAGGACTACCACGCCCAAAACGATCCGGTACACGCCGAACACGGAGAAGCTGTGCTTGCGGACATATTCCATCAGCGCCTTGATCACCAGCAGGCTCACAACAAAGCTGACTACGCAGCCAACAGCCAGAACGGCGATCTCTGTGCCGGTGGCGGAGACACCGGAGAGCATAAATTTCAGCAGCTTCAGCGCACTGGCGCCCAGCATGGTGGGGATCGCCAGGAAGAAGGAGAACTCAGCGCCGGCGCTGCGGCCTACACCCAGCAAAATCGCACCCAGGATAGTAGCGCCGGAACGGGATGTTCCGGGGATCAGGCTCAGGCACTGGAAGCAGCCGATCAAAAGGGCGGTGCGGTAGTCAATGTCGTAAACGTCCTTTATTTTCAGATCCCGGCGTTGATTCATCCGCTCTACAAAAATAAAGGCAACACCGTAGACTACCAGAGCAATGGCAACCACTACATAATTATATAGATGGGCATCCATCCAGTCGTCCAGCAGCACACCGATCACCGCCGAGGGGATCACAGCCACAACCACCTTGAACCACAGCTGCCAGGTATTTTTCTTTTGCAGGGCGTCCTTTTTGGGGGACAGCGGGTTCAGCTTGTGGAAAAACAGCAGGATCACAGCCAAAATGGCGCCCAGCTGGATCACCACCTCGAACATATCGTAAAAGGCGGCGGACATTTTCAATCGGACAAATTCATCCAACAGGATCATATGTCCCGTGGAGGACACGGGCAGCCATTCGGTAACGCCCTCGACGATGCCGAAAAGAACGGCTTTTAGCAATTCCAAAAAAGTTTCCATACACAAATCCTTTCCGGGGATCATACCCCTATAACAATGCCTGCCATAAACAGATCGCCCTCGGTTTCCAGCTGCAGAACGCCGTTATATTTTTTGCAGACGGCACGAACGGAAGATAGTCCGATCCCATGGGCGTCTCCTGGCTTTCGGGATACCAGCCGGTCATCTTTTTTCTGAAGGAAGCCGTCAAACCGGTTATCTACCGCCAGGGTAAAGCTGTTATCATCTGCCCGGGCGACTACCCGGACATAGCGGTCCTGCTCTGCCAGATAGCGCTGAGCGTCCAGAGCGTTTTCCATAAGATTTCCTAAAAGGATACAAAGGTCTGAGTCGGAAACAGGTATCTTTTTGGAAACGGACAGCTCTGCCTCCAGGGAAAAACCCAGCTCCTGCGCCTGGGCAGAATAGAAGCCTACCAGACTGTCTGCTACCAGATTGCCGGTAACAGGGGCAGCGGCGTCCAGAGTGGGAAGGTTGTTGACATAGTCCAGAGCCGCCTTTGTATCTCCGGACTGCGCCAGTGACTGTAAAATAGCGTAATGATGCCGCAGGTCATGGCGAATATGGCGGATCTCATCCATTTGGGAAACTATATTTTCATAGTAGATTTTTTGAAGATCAACTTGCCGGTTGGCAAGTTCCAAAGAAGTCTTTGTTTTAAGATTTGCTTCCATACCCCGTTGGATCCAAATCGCCGCGGCATATACGCCAAACATGGAGGATAGAAGAAAAATATAGTACATTAGAAACCGCACATCTCTGCTACTGATGGCAGAGGAAGCGGACAAATGCAAAAGAAGGACGGAAAAGCCGCAAAGACACAGGTAATTCCACGTCCGGTCGCTGTGAATGGAGGCGATTCGTTCTGTCACCCAGCGGATCAGCAAAAAAGCAGGATAAATACTGACAAGCAGGAGAAAAACTCCCAGAAAAAGATCCAAACGGAAGCTGGATTGAACATTGGCGTGGATAAATGTAGAGATTCCTTCCAGAGAGGTGGAATATGTAAACAGGGTCAAGTAGGAGAGGGCATGCTTGGCGAACCGTTCCCGGATAAGAAAACAGGACAGGCAGAAGGTAAAAATCAGCAAAAAGAAGCGGAAAACGGGAAGGGGAAGAAACTGTCCGCCCACGTACCAGAGCACAGACAGACCAACCACAAGGGAGCATACCAATAAAAATGTCCAGCCAAGAGGCAGGCGAAGGCTGTCCCGGAAAAGTCCGTACCGAACCAAAGCAATCACAAAAAACTGGATACAGACAAAGACCAGGGAGAGGATCGTATCATTCATCTTATCGCCTCCTGAGCATCCGCAGGCGGTAAGAGCTGAGCTGCTGCCGCAGATTTTCCCGCTCTCCCCGGGACATTTTCAGCTTTGTGCCGTTTTCCAGCTCCAGCTCCTGCTCGCCTACAGTCCGGATGTGCCGCAGGGCGGCAAGCTGATACCGGATGGGCTTTACAAACTGACCTGCCGGCAGCGCTTCCTCCAGAGAGGACAGAGTCATAGAGGTGGGGATAGCTTCTTTGGCGGTGTAGACCGTGCTGGAACGACCCTGTACTTCTATGTAGAGAATGTCCCGGATCAAAACCGGACGGACAGATCTGCCGCACCGCAGGGGGATGGTCTGGATCTCCGACAAAAGATTTTTCCACCGGGTCAGCATGGAAAACAGCTTGGTTTTGTCAACAGGCTTGACCAGATAGTGAAAGGCTTCCAGATCAAAGGCGTCCGCACCGTGCTCCAGGCTGGTGGTGGTGAATACGATCAGGCAGTCGGGGTCCTTCTCCCGGATAAGATGGGCGGTTTGGATGCCGGTGATGCCGTCCATGTAAATGTCTAAAAAGATCAGATCGAAAAGACCAGGAGAAAACACTTCCAATAGGGCTTCGCCGCTGGAAAATTCCAGGATCTCCGCTGTCATGGATTCCTGGGCAAGATATTCCCTGACCATAGCGTGCAGCTCCTGCCGCGCAGACTGCAGGTCATCACAAATGGCGATCTTCATAGCGTTTCCTCCTGTATGTTTTTATAACTGCTCCCAAAGCCAGGGAAGCTGAGATTCAAAGTCTGCGCCAAAGGGAGTGGACGCTTCCGTGACACGGATCACCCGTTCCACAAAGCGTGCGGCAAGGATGGCTGCGTCTTCAAAGGATTTGCCGGACATCAGGCCGCCGGTAAAGACGGCGCAGAACATATCACCAGTCCCGTGGAGTTGACGGTGGATCCGGGGCGCTTGATAGACATAGGGGTCGGCATTTTTGTCGATGGCAAGAAAGCCGATATGATCTTTATCCAGGCTAATGCCGGTAAGGATCACCCGATCTGCGCCAAGACACAGAAGCTTTTCTGTCAGCTCCCGCAGATAGTCGTCGCCGCCATTCTCCCGGTAGGGAGTGTCTGTAAGAAAAGCGGCTTCTGTCAGGTTGGGCAGCAGCACATTTGCCTTTCGGCACAGCTGTTTTACAGCTGCCATATGGTCGTTTGTGATTCCTGAATAGAGCCTTCCGTGATCTCCCAGAACGGGGTCTATCACCGAAAAGGCATTCAGGGAATCCAGCAGGACGGACACCTGCGCTGCTTGCTCCGGATCGGCAAGATAACCTACCGTTACGGCATCAAAGGAGACCCCGGCAGACTGCCAATGGCGGCAGATGGGCAGGATGTCCTCTGTGAGCATATGCCGGTGAGGGTTTTGAAATGCGGTGTGGGTAGACAGGACGGCTGTGGGGAGCGCAGAGCAGGCGAAGCCCATAGCCGAAAGGATGGGCAAGGCTACCGTAAGGCTGCATTTTCCTACACAGGAAAGGTCCTGCACAGATAAAACCCGTTTCATAAGCTTACTCCTGATTGCGTTTCTTCATGATCTGGCGCATACGGGCGGCATGATCCAGCTCCCGCTTGCGGATACGCAGGCTCTTGGGGGTGCATTCCAGCAGCTCATCGTCTGCCAAAAATTCCAGACACTGCTCCAAAGAAAGGATCTTGGGAGAGGTCAGCCGCAGCGCTTCATCAGAGCCGGAGGCGCGCATATTGGTCAGCTGCTTTTTTTTGCAGACATTGACGGTCATATCCTCGTTCCGGCTGCAGATGCCGATGACCATGCCAGCGTAAACAGGGGTGCCGGCGCCGATAAACAGAGCGCCCCGCTCCTGGGCGGCGTGCAGACCGTAGGTCACAGCCTCGCCAGTCTCAAAGGCAATCAAAGAGCCGGTGAGCCGGCGCTCGATCTCGCCCTTCATGGGGGCGTAGCTTTCCAAGACAGAGGACATGATGCCCTCGCCTCTGGTATCAGTCAGAAATTCACTGCGGTAGCCGAACAGACCCCGGGAGGGGACAAGGAACTCCAGACGGTAACGGGCGCCCATAGGGGTCATGCTGAGAAGATCCGCCTTCCGGCGACCCATTTTCTCAATGACAGCGCCCATGCACTCCTCAGGAACGTCAGCGACCATCCGCTCAATAGGCTCGCAGAGCTTGCCGTCGATCTCTTTGGTCAGCACCCGGGGGGTGGATACGGAAAATTCGTAGCCCTCCCGGCGCATGGTCTCCATAAGGATAGAAAGGTGCATCTCGCCCCGACCTGCCACATTAAAGGCATCGGTACCCTGCTCGGTAACGTGCAGAGATACGTCCTTCAAAAGCTCTTTTTCCAGCCGGTCACGGAGATTCCGGGAGGTGACAAATTTGCCTTCCTTGCCGGCAAAGGGAGAATCGTTGACCGCAAAGGTCATTTCGATGGTGGGGTCAGAGATCTTCACAAAGGGCAGGGGCTCAATGGCGGCAGGGTCGCAAAGAGTCCTGCCGATGGTGATATCCGCCATGCCGGACAGCGCCACGATCTCACCGGCAGAGGCTTCCTGGATAGGATTCTTGCCAAGACCGTCATATTCGTACAGGGCAACTACCTTGCCTTTTTGGGTCAGCTCCGGATCGTGATAATCGCAAATGGTCACTTCCTGATTCACACGGATACTGCCCCGTTCTACCCGGCCGACAGCGATCCTGCCCACGTACTCATTATAATCAATAGAGGACACCAGCAGCTGCAGAGGGGCATCCTTGTCACCGGTAGGCGCGGGAATATAGTTAACGATGGTCTCAAACAGGGGGACAAGATCTGTGCCAACCTCGTCCGGACCGTAAGCGGCAGTGCCGTGCCGTCCAGAGCAGAAAACGGTGGGAGAGTTGAACTGTTCGTCGGTGGCGTTTAAGTCCAGCAGCAACTCCAAAACCTCATCCATCACCTCGTGGACACGGGCGTCCGGCTTGTCGATCTTATTGACAGCCACAATGACCTTGTGTCCCAATTCCAGCGCCTTCTGCAGAACAAACCGGGTCTGGGGCATAGGGCCTTCCGCGGCATCCACAAGAAGGATAACGCCGTTGACCATTTTCAGGATCCGCTCCACCTCGCCGCCAAAGTCGGCGTGACCCGGGGTGTCGACGATGTTGATCTTGATATCCTTGTATTGAACGGCGGTGTTTTTCGCTAAAATGGTAATGCCCCGTTCCCGCTCCAGGTCTCCGGAGTCCATGACCCGGTCAACGGTAGCCTGGTTCTCCCGGTAGATACCGCCCTGCTTCAGCATTTCGTCCACAAGGGTGGTCTTGCCGTGGTCAACGTGGGCAATGATCGCAATATTTCGAATGTTTTCCTGAAAAGCCATATTTGCTACTCCTTATATATTAAAGGCTCGATTTTCTTCTAACTTAAAAATATACCATATTTTACGGCAAATTGCAATCTTTTCAAACAGGTTTTCTACAAAAGGGAAAAAAGAGGCGACCAGGGGAAAAACCCGGAATTTCTGCGGAAAATTTCTTGACCCCATTAAAAAGCTGTGTTATATTATTGGGTAATAAACACAGCTGTCCGGCCCGTGCTGCCGGACAAAAGGCCAGAATCATACAGGAGGTAATTTTATGGCATATATTTATCCCGAACCCAGTCACACCTTCAGTGAGTATCTGCTGATCCCGGGCTATACTTCCGAGGATTGCATCCCTGACCGGGTCAGCCTGCGCACACCGCTTACCAAATACCGCAAGGGCGAGGAAGAGCCGGCGATCAGCCTGAACATTCCTCTGACCTCTGCGATCATGCAGTCTGTTTCCAACGATACCTTGGCTATTGCCCTGGCAAAAGAGGGCGGCCTTAGCTTCATTTTCGGCTCTCAGTCCATTGAGTCTCAGGCGGCCATGGTTGCCAAGGTGAAAAATCATAAGGCGGGCTTTGTTGTTTCCGCATCTAATCTGACTCCTGATGCAACTCTGGCAGATGTGCTGGAGCTGAAGGAGCGCAACGGCTTCTCTACCGTTGCCATCACCGAGGACGGCAGCGCCAACGGAAAGCTGTTGGGTATCGTTACCGGCAGAGATTACCGCGTTTCCCGTATGGACGGCACAGAGAAGGTCTCCACCTTCATGACCCCCAGAGAGAAGATGGTAGTTGCACCTGCTGACACCACCTTGAAGGTTGCCAACGACATCATCTGGGAGCACAAGCTGAACAGCCTGCCCATCGTTGACGAAAACGATCATCTGATGTACTTCGTATTCCGCAAGGACTACGCTTCCCATAAGGCAAACCCCCTGGAGCTGCTGGATTCCAAAAAGCGGTATTTGGTGGGCGCGGGCATCAATACCCGTGACTATGCTGACCGGATCCCCGCTCTGCTGAATGCAGGCGCGGACGTGCTGTGTATCGATTCCTCCGAGGGCTATACCTGCTGGCAGGCAAATACCATTGCCTGGGTTCGTGAGAACTATGGCGATTCTGTGAAGATCGGCGCAGGCAATGTTGTTGACCGGGACGGCTTTCTGTTCCTTGCCAAGGCAGGCGCTGACTTTGTTAAGGTCGGTATTGGCGGCGGTTCTATCTGCATCACCCGTGAGACCAAGGGTATCGGCAGAGGACAGGCTACTGCGCTGATCGAGGTGGCAGCTGCCCGTGACGAGTACTTCAAGGAGACCGGCATCTATGTGCCTATCTGCTCCGACGGCGGTATCGTCCACGATTACCATATGACCCTTGCCCTTGCCATGGGCGCAGACTTTATGATGCTGGGCCGCTACTTTGCCCGGTTTGACGAGTCCCCCACCCCCAAGGTCATGGTCAACGGCGCTTATATGAAGGAGTACTGGGGCGAAGGCTCCAACCGCGCCCGGAACTGGCAGCGCTATGATCTGGGCGGCAAGACCAAGCTCAGCTTTGAGGAAGGCGTTGACTCCTATGTCACCTACGCCGGTACGCTCCATGACAATGTGGAGGCGAGCCTTTACAAGGTCAAGTCTACCATGTGCAACTGCGGCGTGATCAACATCCCCGATCTGCAGCGGGATGCCAAGCTGACCCTGGTGTCCTCTGTTTCCATCGTCGAGGGCGGCGCCCACGACGTGACACTCCGGTCCACCAATCCTGTAAAATAAGAAATAGGGCGTGCTTTTCAGCACGCCCTTATGCTTTTGTAGCGGATGGAGGTGTTTATCTCCTCCGCCTTGCTTTTTTTATCCTATGTGCTATAATATAACAAAATATTAAAGGGAGGCGCGGCGGTGGAAAAAGAGAAAATAACGGCTATCGTCCGCGCTGTGCAGCAGGGGGACGAGCAGGCGTTTTCAGAGCTCTATAACGCGGTGCAGCCGGAGCTGTATTATTACATATCCAAGACGTTGGACGATCCCAACATGGCAGAAGATGTGCTGCAGGAAACCTTTATCGAGATGTGGAATACCATCGGCCAGCTGAAAGAGCCCGGAGCGTTTACTGTCTGGAGCAGAAAAATTGCCTATCACCGCTGTACGGCGCACTTCAGAAAACGCCGGGAAGTGACTTTGGATACAGACGAAGACGGACACTCCCTGATGGATACCATTGAAGAAGACCGGACAGAGTTCATCCCCGATGAGGCGCTGGACAAGGAGGATCTGAAGCAGACAGTCCAGGCTATGATCGCGGAGCTTCCCCCGGAGCAAAGATCGGCGCTGCTGCTGCGATATTTTGACGAAATATCCGTCAAGGAAATTGCCGAGATCCAGGGCGTTTCCGAGGGAACGGTGAAAAGCCGCTTGAATTACGGCAGAAAAGCGATTCAGAAGTCCGTGGAGGACTACGAGAAGAAGAACGGCGTCAAGCTCCACTGCGCCGGCGCGATCCCGCTGCTTTTGTGGCTGTTCCGGGAGCAGGCTGCTGCCAGTACCGCTTCTGTTGCTGCCAGTGCCGCAGCGCCTGTTGTTGCGGAAGGCGTAAAGGCAGGGGCAAGGGTGGCAGGGAAAATCGCCGCAAAAAAGATCATCGCCGGCATTGCCGCCGCGGCAGTTGTTACCGGCGGCGCAGTCACAGCCGTCCTGCTGCAGGATGAGCCGGCGGAAGAACCGCCTATGGATTGGTATGGCTACGGCGAGGTCGGTGGCTTCGAGCGCAGGCGCTTTGAACTGACGGTGGAGGAAATGGACGACGGCAATATCAGCGGTCATTTGGAGGTTTCCTATCTGTATGACATGCTCCATGAGACGGAGTTTACGGGCGCGGGAACGGTAGAGGATGAAACGGTAGTCTATACGGTCACTTACGAAACACCGGTAACTGTGGGAACGATCCCGACCTACACCTATGATCAGATGGAACTGATCTATAACAAGGAAACGGAAACATTTTCCTTTGATGATTATGTCTACGATGTCGATATGGAGCGGGTAAGCCGGGAGCAGCCGCAGATACTGATGGAGAATGAAAAGTGGTCCGGTATAGGTGAAGACAGCTTTTACATAGGATTTAAAAACGAAGGTCATCTGTTTGAGATGGATATCCGGCAAATGACCGAAGAGGAGATCCGGGGAGAGCTTGCGGTTTCCTATGAGGGAAGGACGGATCATCTTACGGAGTTTACAGGCAGAGGATTTCAGGACGGTGACATCTACCGCTTTGAGGTCAAGCTGGAAACGCCCCGAACAGAGAAGCCTGTGATCGAGGTTACCATAGAGACCTTCTGGCTGTATTATGACCGTCAGGGCCAGACTATGGAGATCCCATTTCCCGGCATGTACCAGGTCGTCATGGAAAAACAAAAATAATTTTTAAAAAATAAAACCTTTCGCAGCGCTGTTACCCCTTATAAGCAGAGGGGGCGATGGCGTGAAAGCGCATTACAACTTATATTATCTGTTCCTGGAGGACAAGGAAAAGAATCCTCTTTCTGCGCAGCAGATTGAAGCGATTCAAAAAAAGATTGAAAAATATTTAAAAAAAATAAAACCGCCTTAAAAATCATTACCCCTTATAAGCAGTGAGGACAAAGTCCTTCGTGAATAACACAACAAAAGGAGAAAAGAAAAATGAAAAAGCTTTTAGCCGTACTGCTGTGCATCGTGATGATGCTGTCTCTGGTCGCCTGCGGTGGCGATGAGGATAGAGACGAGACCCCCGACAATGTGGGCAACAATGCTCAGATCGGGGAAAACAATAACGAAAACACCGAAGAAAGCACCGAAGAGACCACCCTTCCTGCAGAGCCCACCGCTGAGGACTGGGAAGCCATCGATCAGTACCGCCTTTTGCTGAAGGAGCTGGAAGGCTACGAGAGCAACCAGGAAATTTGGCTCGATTATGAGGATCTGGGCATTGAGTCTGAAAAAACAGGCGTTAAAGGCGTGGAAGCTCTGGGCATTTGCTATGAGCTGATCTCCAAGCTGGACGCTGTGGACAAGTGGGTCGGCACAGATTATATCGACGAGAAATACGACCGCCAGAGCATTCTTGACAGATTTGTTGTTGTGAAGGATGTTTTGCTGACGGAAAAGCATACCCATGAGGATCACGTGGGCAATACAGAAAACGGCCGGGAACGGGAATGGGACTATAACGCGGACGGAACGCTTCGATCCAGTCCTGGCAGCTATATCACGAGAGATGAGCATCCCTGGATGAGCCGGTCCCTTTTGGAGCAGATCGCAAGCAACCCCACCTGCGTCTCTGATGGCAGATCCTACTATGTTTATGACGCAAACGGTCGGATCGAAAAGATCGAGTATAAATATGGCGAGGACAGTGAGATAAATGATGTAAGCAAGTATACCTATGATGGAGACCTTATTACAGAGGAGAGTATCCTTACCGCCGATGGTCGGGAAGATACGGTTTCCTACACCTACAACAGCAACGGTCAGCTGACAGAAATGACTGCTATTCAAGGCAATGTAGGCTGGCGAGTTAAGTATGTGT
Source organism: Faecousia sp. (assembly GCA_045595075.1). Taxonomy (GTDB): domain Bacteria; phylum Bacillota; class Clostridia; order Oscillospirales; family Oscillospiraceae; genus Faecousia. Next base: position 12,256 of record JAZNZT010000029.1, on the reverse strand, counting down.
ACGCTTATGAATACAATGACCAGGGTCAGGTGGCAAAGGAAACTGTTACCATCGATCAGGAAGATTATTACAACAAAAACAGCTACGAATTCTACGGTCTGTCTGTGATCACATACACCTACGACGCCAACGGTTTCCTTTCTACCGCTACTTGCAAATACACAGAAAATTGGAACCGGAGCACCGCCACAACAACCGATGAAATTACTTATACCTGTGATGATCAGGGCCGTGTTGTTTCCGTTAAGATCGACTGCGGCCATGTTATCCAGGATGATACCGGAGAGGTGGTCTGGAAAGAAGACCAGCCTGTCTACAATGCTGCAATCACCTACGGCAACTATTACATCTATAACATTCCCGTGGCTGCGGAGTAATGAAAACAGAAAAAGGGCGTGCTGCAAAAGCAGCACGCCCTTAAATTATGCAGTTATCCGTGTTTGCCCAGAAAATACAGAGACAAATTACAGTTTTTCGGGCAGTTGCAAACAACGCATGTCATCCTGAGCCAAAGGCGAAGGATCCGTTCCCCTGCCGCCCATAAGGCGGCGCGATGGGTTGCATCGCAAGAGAATACGGATTCTTCGGTCGCTGCACTCCCTCAGAATGACACAGAAATTCCAACAGCCCGATAAATGGGAATTTGATCAAGGAAATACAAAACACGCCTGCGGTGATGACCGCAGGCGTTGAAAGTTAATTTATTTATCTATGTTCGCCCAGGAAGAACAGGGCAAGCGTACCGGGGCCGGAGTGAGAGCCGATGACAGCGCCCACATAGCTGATGATCACTTCCTTTACGCCGTACTGGGTCTTCAGAAGTTCTGCCAGGTACTCGGCATCCTCGATGCAGTCGCCGTGGGAGATGAACATGGTATCATTCTCTCCGGGCAGGGCAAGCTCTGTTACCTTCTTTGCCAGAGCCTCGATAGAAGCCTTTCTGCCACGGACCTTGGACACGTTGATCAAGTGGCCTTCGTTGTCCACATGGAGCACCGGCTTGATCTGGAGCATGGTGCCAACCAATGCGGTGGCGGCGCTGACTCTGCCGCCCCGCTTCAGATACATGAGGTCATCCACGGTGAACCAGTGGCAAAGGTTCAGCTTATGCTCCTCGCACCAGTCGGCAACTTCGTCAAGGCTCATACCGGCGTCCCGCTTTTTACAGGCGTACCACACAAGAAGACCCTGACCCATAGAGGCGCAAAGGGTGTCCACCACCCGGATCTTCCGGTCGGGGTATTTCTCTGCCAGCTCCTCAGCGGCGATGACAGCGGACTGATAGGTGGTGCTGAGGCCGGAGGAAAATGATAGTACAAGGGCGTCCTCGCCGGCAGCAAGAACAGGCTCGATGACTGATGTCCATTCCTGAGGGTTGGCAGCAGAGGTGGTGGCAGTTTCGCCGTTACGGAGTCCGTCATAGATTTTCTTCAGCCAGCGTTCAGTATAGCTGGTGATGGTCTTGCCCTGATAGTTGACGGAAAGACCGATGGTGGTCAGAGAAAGCTCATCATACATCTTCTGCGGATAATCACAGCAGGTGTCGGTAATAATGCGGTAAGACATAATGTAACACTCCTTGGAAAAACTTGAACGGTAACATCATACCCAAAAAAGTTGCGTTTGTTAAGGTCTTTTGGGGAGAAAGTCCTTATATTCCGCGCTCCTGCGGGTAGAAAACCGGATTCTACTGCCGGTAGAATCCCGGAAAAACCTTATTTTGACGGCTTTTTTGAGAAGCTGGCGGACAAAAGACATGCCCACAGAAACAGGCTGATGACCCAATACTGCCCACAGACCATAGGGGCAGAGACAAGGATCAGCAGATCATAAAGGGCATCGCCAACGGTTTCGGAGGCGGCAATGCTCATAAGGTTGGCTACAAAAGCGATCAGGGTCAGACCCAAAGAAACAGCGCTGATCGTGCGGATCTGCAGGATCCCCTTCCGGTCTTGGACTTTAAGCGCGTCCCACAGCAGAACGCCGCCGGGAACGAAAAATAAAAGGGCGATCACCACCAGCGCGACCTTCGTAGCCGTAGGGGGATCTTGGATATAGGCAAGGCCCACGCACAGTATATACATGCATGCCCAGGCGCAGTAAAGCACAGTTTTTTTCATAAACGGTTCTCCTGAGGGTTTTTCTATATTGTATCCGGTTTGCCCCTTTTTGACAAGGGGCAAAAAAAGCTGGACAGTGGAGCGTTTTTTTGGTATAATGCCTTTGTATATTGAGGAAAGGGAGTTGATTTCCCATGAAATGTCCGTTTTGCGGCGACCAGGAAAGCAAGGTCGTGGATTCCCGTCACTCTGAGGATGGGTTGAGCATCCGCCGCCGTCGGGAGTGTCTTGTATGCCAGCGCAGATTCACCACCTATGAGATCGTGGAAAGTCTGCCCATTATTGTCGTCAAGCGGGACGGGTCCCGGCAGGCGTTTGACCGGAACAAGATATTGCAGTCTATGGTTCGCGCGTTCGATAAGCGACAGGTGGAGACCGCTGTGCTGGACCGGATCACTACCGAGATCGAGCAGACCATTCAGAACTCTCTGGAACGGGAGGTCAGCACTGACCGGATCGGCGAGATGGTCATGGAGCGGATCAAGCCTATTGACGAGGTGGCGTATATCCGGTTTGCTTCTGTGTATCGCCGATTCCAGGATGTCCGCAGCTTTATCCATGAGATCAATACATTTCTGGATGAAAAATAAGGAGAGACAGATAAGTGGATTCCATAATTGCCTTATTTGAAAATTTTGATTTTGCCGCCTTTCTTCCGGAGCTGGACACCTTGCTGGGGCAGCTGGAGCTGACAGCGCGGATCGCGGTGATGATCGGACCGCTGGTGCTTCTGGGCCTTGGGCTGTGGTATTTTCTTGCGCCGCCAAAGGAAGCCAATTATCGCGCCGGATTCCGTACCCTTTGGGGCATGGGCAGTGTGGAGGCGTGGCAGTTTACTCAGCGGCTTGCCGGCATCTGCTTTGCGGTTCTCGGCCTGATCCTTACGGCGGTCATGGCGCTGATCTGCAACGGCTACCGGGGGATGGATGCTATGGAAATGATCTGGTCAGCAGGAAAATGCGTGCTGGTCCAGATCGGATTGGTGTTGGTGATCACTGTGGCGATACATATTACAGTGCTGATCCGCTATGACTGGAAAGGCGACCGCCGCAGCGCAAAAAAAGAATCAGTAGAATAAAAACAGGAGAGGCTGATGCCTCTCCTGTAATTTTATTTCCAGAGACCGTCGGGGTAAAGACCCTGTTCGGTTTTTTCTTTCAGGGCGGCGACCACAAGGGGCTTGTCCGCGGCGTAGGTCACGCCATACCATTTATCCACGGATTGAAGGACCTTAACCGTGGCAACGCCTTTCTTTAACAGCGCGTCCACTGACCGGGGCAGTAGAAATTCCGCTTTGCCGGGGTTCTGAGGAACAGCGTCCTTCAAAAATCCGGGGAACTGTTTTGCCAGCTCGTCCAGGAAGCTGGGGGTAAAGCCCCACATGTTCATGGATACGATGGTGTTCTCCGGCAGATCTGTCCAGGTAGCGCCGTCATCCTCGGTAAAGTGGATGCCGCCGTCGTATTTTTCGATCCGCAACCGTTCCACGATGTCTGCCAGATTTCCCTTTTCGTCGGCGCAGCATACGCCCCGGGCTACAGAGCCGTGGTCGGTAACAGTGTTGCCCAGCAGGTAACCTACCATGCAGTAGTCCAGCATAGCGCCGTCTTTGGCGTTGCACAGATATTCATAGATCACCCGGAAGGCGGATTTTCCGTAGTAGTCATCGGAATTGATCACAGCAAAAGGCGCGCCATCGATCTGCTCCTTTGCGCAAAGCACAGCATGGCTTGTGCCCCAAGGCTTTTCCCGCCCTTCGGGGATCTCAAAACCGGCTGGGATCTTATTGATCTCCTGATAGGCGTAGCGAATCTCCAGGGGGCATTTTTTAAGACGCGCCCCTACGGTTGACATAAAATCGTCCTTAATGGCATCTTTAATGATAATTACGGCTGTTTCAAAGCCAGCCTCATAGGCATCGAACAGAGAATAGTCCAGAATTGCCTCTCCGTGACTGCCAACAGGATCGATCTGCTTCAAACCGCCGTAACGGCTGCCCATACCGGCTGCCATGACCACCAGAACAGGTTTCTTTTCCATAAGTCACAAACTCCTTACAGCTTTGTGGAAAGATGAGGGAGATCGACCAGGATCTCCCTCAGTTCACAGTTATTATAGCACATTTGGCGTAGAGTGCAAGGCTTGCTCGGTTTTTTGTGCAATATAGACCAAAAAAGGCTTGCGTTTTTGCATCTTACAACAGAAAAGCGGGATCGATACGAATCGTTTCGGGACAGAGCTTGTCCCAGGAGAACAGATCGATCAGCTCCTTTGCGGAAACAGGTTGATACTCGGGTAAAAGTCCGGCGGCATGGGCAAGCGTCCCCAGTATTTTCTCCGGAGTGGCATGCTGCCGCAGATAGCCAAGATCGGTTGCCTGATCCCGTTTGCTCAGCCGCCGTCCGTCAGGGGAAACAAGCAGGGGGATATGGCCGTAAACCGGGGTATGGAAACCCAGCAAGGACTGCAAATACATCTGCCGGGGTGCGGAGCTTAAAAGATCTACGCCCCGGACCACCTGGGTGACGCCGGCTTCCGCATCGTCCACAGTGACAGCCAGTTGGTAAACAAATACGCCGTCGGCGCGGCGAAGGACAAAATCGCCGCAATCGGTGACGAGATTTTCCCGATAAGTGCCTTGCAGCAGATCTTCCACAGTCCAGCTCTTGTCCGGGACACGGATGCGCCAGGAGGGTTCTCTGCCAAAGGCAGATCGCTGTTCGGGGGTCAGATCCCGGCATGTACCCGGATAAACATAAGTACCGTCGGAGAGATGGGGCGCGTCTATCCTGTGAAGCTGACTGCGGGTGCAGTAGCAGGGGTACAGAAGGCCCATGTCCCGCAGTTGCGCAAAGTATCGGGCATATATATCCGAGCGCTGGCTTTGGGGCTGGGTCTCTAAGTCCCAGTCAAGGCCAAGCCAGGTAAGATCCTGCCGCAAAACATCCGCATATTCGTCGCTGCAGCGCTGGGTGTCCAGATCCTCCATCCGCAGGACCATAAAACCGCCTTGGGAACGAACAGACAGCCATGCTATCAGCGCCGCAAATACATTGCCCAAGTGCATTCTGCCGGAGGGACTGGGGGCAAACCGCCCGACCGGAGGGGTAGCCGTCACAGAGCCCCCCGGAAATTGATCAGCACCCATACCATCACGCCCAGGATCCCGGCAGCCAAAAGCAAAGCCAGGGCGGTCAGCCACGTAACCACCGGATCACGGGGTGCTTTCGTAAGCTCCTGACTCAGCTCCTCCGGGGAGGTTTCTGTTTTGTCCGAATTATAGGCCCGGTAACCGTTGGAGTAGTTTTTGTAAATATCCGCGCCTTCGCCGCTGCCGAACTTCTGATCGTCAGACAAAAGGGCGTCCAGCTCCTCTTCGTCAAGAAGGGCTTCTTCCTCTTCCTGGAGTTCTTCTGCTTCCTCTTCCGGAGTTTCCACGTCCAGCAATTCCGCTTCCAGGCGGTCTAACTCCTCTTTTGTATCACGGAACATAAAATATCACCTCTTGCCTTTATAGTATCCTAAAAGCCTATCGAAGTAAAGAGAAAAATAAATCCGGAGCTGCTTTTTGGCAGCTCCGGAGGATGTATCAGTTCTTTTCCTTCAGCAGGTCGCGGATCTCGGCGAGGAGGACTTCCTCAGCAGAGGGAGCAGGAGGTGCTTCCGGCTCGGCGGGAGCTTCTTCTTCTTCTTCCTGCTTTTTGCCGATCTCAGAGAGCTTGTTCAGACCCTTGACGAGCATAAAAACAACAAATGCCAGGATGAAGAAGTTGATCACGGCAGAGATGAAGTTGCCCCAATTCAGGGTGTTGAGGATCTCGTTGCCGGCTTCGTCCAGCTTTGCCTCACCCCACAGTCGGGGCAGGACCAGCTTCAGCTCGGAGAAGTCGATGCCGCCCAGGAAGATAGAAACCACGGGCATGATGATGTCGTCTGTCAGGCTTTTGGTGATGGTGGAGAAGGCTGCACCGATAATTGTACCGACAGCCAGAGCCATGGCGTTGCCCTTAATGGCAAAGGTCTTGAACTCCTCCCAGAAGTTCTTGGTTTTTTCTTTCATTGTAGCATCTCCTTTGGTTTACATAATATTATTTCTTTTCGATGAGTTCGAGGCCGCCCAAATATTTGCGCAGGACCTCGGGAACTACTACGGAGCCGTCGGCGCGCTGATTCTGCTCTACCAGAGCCGGGAAGATCCGGGAGGTAGCAAGACCGGAGCCGTTGAGGGTATGAACAAATTCCGGCTTGCCGGTAGCTTCCCGACGGAAACGGATATTGCCCCGGCGCGCCTGATAATCTCTTGCGTTGGAGACGGAGGAGACTTCCTTATAGCCGTCCATAGAGGGGATCAGGATCTCGATATCGTAGGTTCTTGCCATGGATGCGGAGCAGTCACCTGCTGCCAGCTTCACGGTACGGAAGTGGAAGCCAAGACCCTCCACCAGCTTTTCTGCCTTGGTCACCAGCTCGTCAAAGGCGGCGTCGGAATCCTCGGGACGGGTAAACTGGAACATCTCCACCTTGTTGAACTGATGCCCACGGACCATGCCCCGCTCATCAGCCCGGTGAGATCCGGCTTCCCGGCGGAAACAGGGAGTATAGGCGAAGAACTTCTTGGGAAGATCTGCTTCGGTGAGGATCTCATCCCGGTAAACGCTGGCAAGAGCGGCTTCCGCGGTGGGCAGCATATAGTGGGTGCGGTCGTCGGTGGGATTGGCGATCTTATAGACTTCGTCTGCAAACTTGGGGAACTGACCGGCAGTTTCGCCGCACTGGTACTCCAGCATATGGGGCGGCAGGATAAAGTCATAGCCGTCAGCGGTGTGGGTATCGATAAAGTAGTTCAGCAGCGCCCACTCCAGACGGGCGCCCATGCCGGTGTACATCCAGTTACCAGCGCCGGCAAGCTTAACACCCCGCTCGTAGTCAATGAGGCCAAGATTCTGGCACAGATCCACATGGTGCTGAGGAGCAAAATCGAAAGCAGGCTTCTCGCCTACATAACGCAGGGGCTGGTTGTTCTCCTTGCCACCGGGCAGCAGGTCGGGATCCGGCAGGTTGGGCAGGCTGAGCATAGCCACCCGGAATTCGCCGTTAAGGACTTTCAGCTGGGCAGCATCGTCGGCAATATCCCCGTCCAACGCGATGGATTGGGCCTTGTTTGCTTCGATCTGAGCGTCAATGGCGGAGGTGTCCTCGCCTTTCTTCTCAGCGCCCTTCTTCTGACCGAACAGCTTGCCGTTTTCTTTTGCCAGCTTGTTTTTCTCAGCGGTCTTGGTTTCGGTGGAGGTTTTCAGACCCCGGATCTGCACATCCAGCTCCAGAATCCGATCCACGATGGCGTCGCAGTCAACTTCTTTGGCCCGAAGACCTGCCTTGACAGCGTCGGGATTTTCCTTGATCTTCTTGATGTCTAACATGGTACTCTTCTCCTTAGTTATTCCACAGTTACATAATCATCGGGTTTTTCAGGAATGACAAAAGCGCATACGATATATGCCAGAATGCCGGTACCGGCGCAAAGAGAGATCAGCGCCCAGATCAGACGAACCACAGTGGGGTCGATGCCAAAAAATTCTGCAAAACCGCCGCAGACGCCGGCTAACTTTTTGTCTTCTTTAATACGGTAAAGCTTCTTTTCCATATGTTGTTTCCTCCCGTTTATTTTTCAATCTTCATCAACGCGTCCAACAGGATCTGCAGATCCTCTTGGCCGTAAAATTCCAATTCAAAGCGGCCTTTGCGTTTGCCGTTGATGATACGGACGCCGCGCCCCAGCCGCTTACTGAGGTTTTTCTCGCATTCAGCCACATAATCAACGGCTAAGGTGACAGGTTTTGCAGGCAAGGGTTCTTTTGTCATGTTCTTGCACAGCAGCTCAGCCTGCCGGACAGAAAGACCCAGGGCGCAGATCTTTTGGGCAGCTTCCGCCTGCTTTTTCTCTGATTTCAGAGAGAGGATCGCCCGGGCGTGACCGGCGGTCAGCTCTCCCTTGCGCAGCCGTTCCAGCACCTCCGGACACAGACCCAAAAGACGCAGGGCGTTTGCTACCGCGGGACGGGATTTTCCTACCTGCTCGGATACCTGCTCCTGAGTAAGACCGTATTCCTGCATCAGGCTCTGGTAACCCAGGGCTTCTTCTACGGCATTCAAATCCTGCCGCTGCAGATTTTCAATGAGCGCCAGCTCCATGGTCTTTTTGTCGTCAGCGTCTATGATCACCGCAGGAACTTCGTTAAGACCTGCAAGCCGTGCGGCCCGCCAGCGGCGTTCGCCGGCAATGATCTGGTAAAATCCGCTTTCCAGCTCCCGGACAGTCAGTGGTTGAACAATGCCGTGCACACTGATGGAATCTGCCAGCGCCTGCAGCTCTTCTTCGTCAAAGTCTTGCCGGGGTTGATTGCGGTTTGGTTCAACCTTATAGATCGGCAAGGTGCGGTAGGGACTGCTCCCGGAGAGAAATTCTTCTTCGTCGGGGAACAGGGCTCCCATTCCTCTGCCAAGACCTTTTGAAACAGCCATATGGTTCACCCTTTTTCTTTTATAGTTTAGAAATTATCTCCTGCGCCATAGCTTTATATGCGCATGCGCCCCGGCTTGTGCGATCATAAACGGTGACAGGCAGGCCGTGACTGGGCGCTTCCGCCAGACGCACGTTTCTGGGGATCACAGTGGCGTATACCTTCCCGGGGAAATGGTGGCGGACCTCCTGGGCTACCTGGGTGGAGAAATTGGTGCGGCCGTCAAACATGGTCAGCGCCACGCCGAAAATGTCCAACCGGGGGTTGATCCGTTTCTTGATCAGCCGCAGGGTGGTCATCAGATCTGCCAATCCCTCCAGGGCGTAGTATTCGCACTGCACCGGGATCAAAATGCTGTCAGCGGCGGCAAGGCCGTTCATAGTCAGCATTTCCAGGGAGGGCGGACAGTCAATAAAGATCACATCGTACCGGTCTTTCAAAGGGGTCAAAGCTTTAGCAAGCCGGTGGTTCGGATCTTCCACAGAGATCAGCTCCACGCCCGCACCGGCAAGATCCGCAGAGGCGGGCAGGACGTCGCCGTATTTGGTGTGTACTAACACCTCATCTGCCGGGATCTGATCGATCACGGTATCATACACGGATCGGCGAAGCTTTCTTTTGTCGATTCCTAAGCCGGAGGTGGCGTTTGCCTGGGGATCAAAATCCACCAGCAGGACTTTCTTTCCGGCTTCTGTCAGCGCGGCAGTCAAATTTACGGCGGTGGTTGTCTTCCCTACACCGCCTTTTTGGTTTACCACGGCAATGATCTTTCCCATAATCGGTCCTTTCTGTTGTTTCACGTGAAACAACGGGTTTTGAAATGTTTCACGTGAAACATCTATATAGGATCATCCTATCAAAAGCATATGTAACAGCATACCGGCTGTACCGAGAAGCAGCAAGGACAGTAGCGCCACCAAAATACGCAGATTGCGGACGGAACGGCGGAGCAGCTTGTTCTGCTCGTTGGGAGAAAGGGTCCGGCGAGGGGCGGCAGATACGGCAACAGCCGGGGGGTCGTTCCGAAAACTAAGGTTGATCGGGGTGCCGGGCTTCACAGGGTATGCTTTGGCGCTTTCCAGGCAGACGTCGCAAAAGACGGTGCCGTTGGGGATGTCGTTGCCGCATTTTAAACAGCGCATATCAGAACCCCCTCTCTTTTTATAGGGTCTATTCTACACCACTTTTTTCTTTTCGTAAAGAGGAAAAAAGAAAAAAGAAAATCCCCGGCTTTTCAGCCGGGGATAAAAATGTCGGATCAGTACATGCCGCCCTGAGCGGCTGCGGCCATTGCGGCAGCGTCTGCCTCGGGAGCAGGCTTGTCGGCGACCAGAGATTCGGTGGTCAGAACGCAGGAAGCAATGGATGCGGCGTTCTCCAGGGAGGAACGGGTGACCTTGGTGGGGTCAACGATGCCTGCGGAGATCATGTCCACATACTGCTCGGTGTAGGCGTTGTAGCCATAGCCTACCTTCTTGGAGCTTCTGATCTTCTCATAGACTACGCTGCCATCTACGCCGGCGTTCTCCGCGATCTGGCGGATGGGCGCCTGCAGAGCGGTGGCGATGATCTTTGCGCCGGTCTTCTCATCGCCGGAGAGCTTGAGGATCAGCTTTTCAACGGCTGCAATGGCGTTGACCTGAGCGGTACCGCCGCCGGCAACGATGCCTTCCTCAACAGCAGCACGGGTGGCGTTCAGCGCATCCTCTACCCGAAGTTTTTGCTCCTTCATGGCGATCTCGGTCTGTGCGCCGACCTTGATAACAGCAACACCGCCGGAGAGCTTAGCCAGGCGTTCCTGGAGCTTTTCCCGATCGTAGTCGGAGGTGGTGGTAGCAATGGAAGCCCGGATGGACTGGGCCCGGGCCTTGATAGCCTCGGGATCGCCTGCGCCGTCAACAATGGTGGTGTTGTCCTTGGTAACAACCACCTGACGGGCGCGGCCCAGATCGTTCAGAGTTGCCTCGGTCAGCTCCATGTTCAGCTGGCTGGAGATCACAGTGCCGCCGGTGAGGATAGCGATATCCTGGAGCATCTCCTTGCGGCGGTCGCCAAAGCCGGGAGCCTTGACACAGACGCAGTTAAAGTTGCCACGGAGACGGTTGACAAGCAATGTTGCAAGGGCATCGCCCTCCACATCCTCAGCAATGATCATCATCTTCTTGCCGGACTTGACAACAGGCTCCAGAATGGGCAGGATCTCCTGGATAGAAGAGATCTTCTTGTCGGTGATCAGGATGAGAGCATCGTCCAGGACGGCCTCCATCTTGTCGGTGTCAGTGACCATATAGGGGGAGATATAACCCCGGTCAAACTGCATGCTTTCCACCACTTCCAGGCCGGTCTCAGCAGTCTTGCTCTCTTCGATGGTGATGACACCCTCGGTGCCGACCTTCTCCATAGCCTCGGCGATCAGCTTGCCGATGGACTCGTCACCGGAGGAAACCGTGCCTACCCGGGCAATGTCGTCAGAGCCGTTGACGGGAACGGAATGCTCCTTGATAGCCTCTACAGCGGCGGCAACAGCCTTCTCAATACCCTTGCGCATGACCATGGGATTTGCGCCTGCGGACAGGTTCTTCAGACCCTCGCGGGTGATCGCCTGGGCCAGCAGAGTGGCGGTGGTGGTGCCGTCGCCGGCAACATCGTTGGTCTTGGTGGCGACCTCACGGATCAGCTGAGCGCCCATGTTCTCAAAGGCGTCCTCCAGCTCCACTTCCTTGGCGATGGTAACACCGTCGTTGGTGATCAGGGGAGCGCCGAACTTCTTGCCAAGGACCACATTTCTGCCCTTGGGGCCCAGGGTGACCTTAACGGTATCGGCCAGCTGGTCAATACCGGACTGGAGCTTTCTGCGAGCTTCCTCGCCGTAAACGATCATTTTTGCCATGATAATTTCCTCCTAAAATCAGTCGTTGACAATGGCGAGAACATCTTCCAGCTTGACAAACCGGTAGTCAACGCCGTCGATCTTCATCTCGCTGCCGGTGTAGTTGCCCACCACGACCTTATTGCCGGGGGCAATGCTCTTAACATCTTCACCAACGGAAATGACCTCGTAGATAGAGGGTTTTTCCTTGCTGGTGGTGGCAAGGATGATGCCGGAGGAGGTGGTCTCCTCAGCTTCTGTCTGTTTCAGCAGAATGTTGTCTGCCATAGGTTTCAGTGTCATACAAATTCCTCCAATATGGTATTTAGACCGCGGCGCAGCGCCGCATGTATCTACATAGTGATTAGCACTCCAACATCCAGAGTGCTAACGTCTATATAATAGCCTATCGATATGGAAAAAGCAAGAGGTATTTGCAGAAAATGTATAAAATTTTTGTGAATATCAAAAAAGGGGGCTCCGCCTAGGGAAAATCTCCCCGGGCGGAGCTGAAGAAAATGTTAATATGTAGGTCGGGGCTTGTTCCCGGCGTGTCATTCTGAGGGAGTCGATGCGACCGAAGAATCCGCATCCGTTCTTCAAAAGAGTCAAAACCTCCGGCTAAGCCGGAGGCTTGATTAAGCCCTAGAAGGGCATTTTACAGACTATTGCCCCTAAAGGGGCCCCGAACGGTTTGCCGACCGCATTCCTTTCTCGGGCCGCCCCTTAAGGGGCTTTTTCTATGC